>CALBIE010000239.1 GCA_937893495.1 uncultured Verrucomicrobiales bacterium
TGGTGCTTCGCACACAGCCGCGCTCCGGCCCATTTGCAGTCGGGGGCAGTGTCAAGATGCGCCCCATTCGGTCCGGCTTCTTGCTCGTTGCGAGGGTGCCTGCCGTTTCTCATGTTCTTCAGAAGCCTGATCTGTGCGTTTTGGCCGATATGCGGTTTGAGTTTCCCCGCAGCTACGAATTTCCCGGTGGCGACGCCGGAGTCAGCGGGCATGCCGTCGGTGACGCTGACGCATTGGAGACGGGACGGTCCGATAAAAGAAGAATTCTGATCATCGATCAACTCGGAGCGGCGATGGTGAAAACCGACCCGTCCGTAAACGCAAACCGCCTACACAAGCATTTGCTCCAGCGGCCCTCGATGCATGGCCTCATCGATGTTCGGATCGAGGTGGCCGACGTCGTGTCGGGGGATGCCGGCGGCGTGCAGGAGGGGGTTGAACATGCAGTTGATGGTGCGGTGGCCGGGGGGGGCCGTGGTTGGGGAATTGCAGGTAGTGGCCACCGCGTTTGAGGCGTCCGCCGGCATCACCGATGACAACCATGGGCCATTCGAAGCAACGGCTGCGGTACGTTTCGACGGCGTCACTCAGGTAGACGATGACCGTGCGGTCGAGCATGGTGCCGTCGCCTTCGGGGACCTTGGCCAAGGCGTCCATCGTGCGGGCGACGAGACCGGTATGGAAGGCGCGGATCTTTTCCATTTCTCTCCAGGCAGTGTCGTCCTCCTTGTTGTAGAGGGCGGCCGCACCAGAATCACCGGACCAGACTTCGTTTTGCCGAGATAAGTGTCCGTCGCCAGTCTTACGCCATCACGCATCGAAACCATGACCGATTCGGGCTTCGACTCCACCGCCTGAATATTCAGCGTGCAGACAAGAAAAAGGCCGATGGCAGAAATCGATATCAGGCGTCGCATCATACTGCTACTTCCGGCAGGAGGCGATCCTAACGGTCATTCCTGAGAATAACGGGCATCGCCAGGACACCTGAGCGGCATTTTGAACATCGACCCTTTGCGCTACAGCGAGACAAATCAAGACTGAGGCGTGAGTGCCCGCGATTCACCACCAGTCGACCAGTATTAAATTGCGCCGTTGGGTGGAGGGTGTAGGGTTGGATTATGGTTGCGAACGAACTGTCAAAGCAAGTGATGGATTTGCCGGTGGAGGACCGGTTGGACCTTGCACGTCAATTGGTCGAAAGCGTCGTGACGCCCGATTCTGCAGCCGACAAGGTAACGGAGGGGATACGGCGCATTGAAGACGTCGCAACGGGAAGAGTCGCCGGATTAACCGAAGAGGAATTCCGCGCGGTCATCAAATGAAAGTCTCGTTTCATCCGGATTTTCCGGAGGATGTATTGCGTTTCGAGAACGACTATCGGGCGGTATCCGAATCGTTGGCAATCCGTTTTCGTGACGAACTGGACTTCGCCATCGATGCGGTTAAAGCATCGCCCACGAGCGCAGGACATATTCTCGATCTGGGCTCGAATATCGTCCGCGATTTGAGGCGATGCAATCTACGATCGTTTCCCTTCTTCATCCTTTATGGTGTCACTGACGACACACTGATATTCGGTTCCGTTATTCCAAGTCGCTCAGATCCGCTGACCTGGTTGACGCGGTTTCAAACGTGACGTCGCGAATTCCACTCGTCATTGGCCTGGCCCCAGCTGAAATCACTGGCAATTTCGCTGCTTGCTGGCTCGAATTTGCCAGTTTATTGAGAAAGATTGAAGTTTGCGTTGGGCGATTCGTTTAGGTTTACTGTAACCTTTGTCACATAACAGGACTCTACAAGATATGATGATCAACCGCAGAAGTCTGCTCAAGGGTATGGCGGCCGGCGCTGGCGCGGCAATTGGCTCCTCCGTTTTTCCGGGTATCGCCCAAGCCACAAGAACGGCCGCGAAGGGCGCGCCGAAGCGCATCATTTTCTTTCTCCAAAACCAGGGATTCGATCCGGCGACCTGCATTCCGGGGGGAATGGCAAACAGCGGCTCGTTGGCCAAGGCCAAACTGCCCGAACCCATTGAGGCGTTGGAGCCCTACAAGGAACGCCTGCACATCATCAACGGTCTGCACGGCCTCCACACCAGCCCCTCGCACAGCGCCTTTTTCGGTGCACTCGGCGGGTACCGCGGCAGCGACGGCGTGCCGCCCAGCGGGTCCACCATCGATTACGAATTGAGCAAGGTCCTGCCCGAAACGCTCCTTCCCCACCTCTGCATCGGCATGGACTCCATGGAGAACATGACAGCCAAGCCCACGGTCGCGAACCTTTCGGCGAGCGGCGCGGGCCAGCCCATCTTCATGCACTCCAATCCGAACCACCTCTACCAGATGCTCTTCGGCGGCATCTCCCAAGGCGATATCCGCCAACAACACGAGGCCCGGTCCGGCATGCTTGACCGCATCGAACAACTGGCTGCCGCCAAGGGTGGAGTTCTGCGCGGCGCGGAGAAGCAGCGTTACGGCCAGTATGTTCAAGGGTTCAACGACATCAACGGCCTGCGCGAGCGCCTCGGCAATGTCTCTGACCACCTGCAAAAGTTCGCGCCCAAGGTGGACGACCGCTACACCAAACCCGAATTCGAGACCGACTGGCATGACGTCCTTCTGGACCTGGGTATCTCAGCCCTCAAGTCCGGCATCACCAGCGTGCTCACCGTCGGCTCCGGTCGCGGCGAGATCTTTGGCGCGTGGAAGGGCTTGGGCGTTGAGCAGCAGGGCCACAACCTCGGCCACATGAAGCAGCCGGACAATCCGATCTGGGTCAAGATCCGCCAATACAACAGCCGCATGTTGGTGAGATTGATGGAGCAGCTGGAAAGCGTTCCCGAAGGCAGCGGTACGATGATGGACAACACGCTGATTGTTTACACCAGCAACAACGCTGACGCTCAGCACACCAGCGGCAAAACCTGGCCGGTGATGCTGCTCGGCAACTGCAACGGCGCCTTCAAGACCGGCCGGTTCACCCAGCTCGACGGCAAGCGCCCGATCAACGCCCTCTACTCGACCATCCTGCGAGCCTCCGGCGTCCAGTGCGACCGCTTCAACATGAGCGAGAAGCTCGCCAAAAAGTTTGACGCCGGCAACGGCCCCCTCAAGGAAGTCCTGGTGTGAACAAACTGACTCTGACCCTCACGGTCGCGGCCCTTGCCGTGCTCGGTGCGGAAGCGCGGGCCGCCGATGTCTACACGCCCGGCGAACCCGTCCGGGGGAATTTCAAGGACTTCGCACAGCCCTTCCTCGATAGCCATTGCTTCGATTGCCACGACGACGACACGAAGAAAGGCGATCTCTCGCTGCTCAACCTGGGGAAAGTGGACGAGACCAACGCCTCGATCTGGAAGTCGATCTGGGCCCAGGTCACGCTTCAGGAAATGCCGCCCAAGAAGAAGTCGCGGGTGGACATCGTCGAGCGGCTTCGCTTCTCCGACTGGATCGTCGGCGAGCTGCAGCGCGTCATGAAGGACAAGGGCGGCTTCCACGCCCACATCGATCCACACAAGGGCAACTACGTGGACCACGACCTGCTCTTTGGTCCCCTGCCTGAAGGCATCCAACTCAAACCGACGTCCTCGCCCGCGCGTATCTGGCGCGTGACCCCGCAGGAACACATCACGCGACTCAACGAACTGATCAACACCGAGCCGAAGTACGACCCTGAGAAACCAGGCCAGCGCACGCACGGTGACGTCGTTCCCTCCAACCACGGCGGCGAACTGAAACTCTACTTCGGCACCGATCGGATCATTCGTTGGGTCGGAGGAACAGTGGCCTATGCCACCGCAGTCAAGAGCGTGCCCGTAGTCCTCTCCTCGGCCCGCAAGCACGGCTTTGAGAACTACCCCGACTTCTACAGCGTCAACAGTGCCGAGGCGACCCAGATTCTTGGCAAGGCGGAGGACATCCTTGAATACATGGCCTACGGCCCGCTGAGCCTCGTCGGCATGCCGGAGCAGATCACCGACGATCCCGCGACCTATGACAAGGTGAAGCCCAAGGGAGATCTCCGCGGCCTGCCCACAGCCATCACTTACAGCACCAAGGTTGTCCGCCCGATGACGCCGGTCTACGACCTGATGAAGGACCCCGGGGTCACCGACGAACGCCTTCAAGCAGCGGTGGATTACCTCTTCGAAGCCCTGACCTTCCGCCCACCCACGGCGAAGGAATCGGCCGACTACCTCCAGATCGTCAAAGACTCCATCTCCAAGGTCGGCAAAAAGGACGGCATCATCATGGGCCTCTCGGCCATCTTCCTCGACCGCGACTCCTTGTTCCGACCGGAACTCGTCGAAACCGGCAAGCCCGACCCACACGGACGCGTCATGCTCCAGGACTGGGAACTCGGTCTGGCGGTCAACCACGCCCTGCGCTACATCAAGCCCGACGAGCAGCTTCGCCAGGCGATCGTCGAGGGACGAATGCGGACCCGCGAGGACGTCGAACGCGAAGTCCGGCGCATGCTTGACGACGACAGCATCCGCAAGCCGCGAATCCTCCGCTTCTTCCGCGACTACTTCGACCACGACCTCGCCGGCTACATTTGCAAGGACACGGCTGCTCTCGCGAGAACCGGCGTCTCCAACCGAGGCACTTCGCACTACCGCGCCATGTTCGACGCCACGGCCAGCACCGACCGCCTCATCGAGCTGATCCTCCAGGAAGACAAGAACGTCCTCAAAGAACTGCTGACCACCCAACGAGTAGTGGCCACCCGGACCGACAACACCTACTTCGGCCGGAGACACACGCCGGAAGAGAGCAACGCAGCCGCTGCCGCGAAAAAGGCGGAAGACGCACAGTTGAAGAAGAAGGTCGAGGCCGAGCTTGAGGCCGTGACGACGGAGCTCGCCGCAGTGGAAGGCAAGTTAAAGGACGACACTTTGGAAAGAGGGACAAAAAATAGCCTGGAGTCGCGAAAGAGAAAACTGGCGGCGGACAAGAAGCGCCTCCAAAGCGATAGGAAGAGGAAGCGAAGCAGCATCAATATCGACGTTGCACCGGCCGATTTGGATGGCACTAGGATCTACGCCCGCGTCAGCCGCCGTTCCTTCGGCAACGGCTCCATGAAACCCGAACGATCCCTGGCCACCGCCCCCGCAGGCCAGCGCATGGGCATCCTGACTCATCCCGCCTGGCTCGTCTCTCACTCCGACGCCATGGACAACCACGCCATTCTGCGCGGCCGCTGGATCCGCGAGCGGCTTCTGGGTGGCGGCATTCCCGACGTGCCCATCACCGTGGACGCCATGCTTCCCGACGAACCCAAGACCACCCTTCGAAAGCGCATGCGCGTCACCCAGGAGAAATACTGCTGGACCTGCCACGAAAAGATGGACCCCCTCGGACTCCCCTTCGAGATGTACAACCACGCCGGCCTGTTCCGAACGACCGAATGGGACGAGCCCGTGAATACCACCGGCGAGATCATCGACTCCGGCGACCCCCAGTTGGACGGCCCCGTCGAGAACGCCATCCACTTGATCGAAAAACTCTCGGAAAGCAAACGCGTCGAGCAGGTCTTCGTCCGCCACGCGTTCCGCTTCTGGATGGGCCGCAACGAAAATCTCAACGACGCGCCCGTCCTTCAGGACGCCTGGCGCGCCTACCGCGACAGCGGCGGCAGCATGAAAGCGCTGATCAAATCCCTCGTCACCTCCGACGCCTTTCTCTATCGCAGGATCGAGCGCAACGAGGTGACGAAAGTTTCGTCCAATTGAGCCATGCGGCGGAAGAAATCTTCGCTTGAGCGGCATTGTTGAGAATCCTCAATCCGGACGATTCCCCCGATTCGGGACCTCCCTTTCCACCGTTGCTCTTTCGGGCGGGTGACGTCGCCTCTTCTTGCCGTAGGTTGCGGCGATGAAAAAGCCAACGCCAGCAAGAATCCTCCTGACGGCGGACTAAGCCAACACGCCCTCGACGACACGCCCGTGCACGTTGGTGAGCCGGCGCTCCAGCCCGTTGTGGTAGTAGGTGAGCCGTTCGTGATCGAGACCCATAAGGTGGAGAATGGTGGCGTTGAAGTCATACACGGACACGGGATCCACGGCGGCTTTGAAGCCGAAGTTGTCGCTCTGGCCGAAACTGAATCCCTTCTTCACACCGGCGCCGGCAAGGAAGCAGGTGAAGGCACCGGGATTGTGATCGCGACCCGTGCCGTTGCCCTGCAGGAACGGCATGCGACCGAACTCGGTGCACCAGACCACCAGCGTGTTGTCGAGCAGCCCGCGGCGTTTCAGGTCCCGGAGCAGAGCCGCCGTGGGTTGGTCCATGATTTCGGCCTGCATGGAGTGGGTCTTGAGAATGTCGGAATGTGAATCCCAGTTCGTGATGCCGTTGCCACCGGAGGGATCGCTGCCGTTGAAGAGTTGCACGACGCGCACACCCTTCTCGATGAGGCGACGGGCGACGATGCAGTTCTTCGCATACTCGCGTTTCAGGTCACTGCCTTCGCCGGTGCCGTATTCGCGCTGAATGGATTCGGATTCGTTGCCGACATCCATGACGGCCGGGACGGACGTCTGCATGCGGCCGGCGAGTTCATAGCTCGCAATGCGCGCCGCGAGGTCGGCATCGCCCGGAAAGCGTTCCAGATGCTTGCTGTTCAGGCGTTGCAACAGGTCGTTCGTCGCGCGGTCATCGGCTGCCGAATATGCCTTCGGTCTGTTGAGATTGGACGGCGAGTTCTTCGCGTTGAAGTCGGTTCCCTGGAAGGAGGCTGGGAGAAAGCCATTGCCGAAGTTGTTTTTACCGGACCGGGCCAGGCCGCGCGGATCGTTGATGGCGACAAAGGCGGGCAGTTCGGCGTTCACCGAGCCCAGCGCATACGTGGCCCACGCGCCAAAGGATGGGAAGCCTTCCATAGTGAAACCCGTGTGCAGAAAGTTTTCGCCCTGCGGATGCGCGCTGGTCTGCGTGTGCAGCGAATGGAGGAAACAGAAGTCATCCGCGAGCGCGCCCAGATGCGGGAGGAGATCGGACGTCATCTTGCCGCTCTGGCCGCGCGGTTTGAAATCCCAGAACGGCTTGGCGACGTTGCCGGGCGGCCCTTCGAAAGTGACCTCGGGAATAAACGGCGCCTTCTGCCCGTGCAGTTTCGAGAGCTCGGGCTTGTAGTCGAACGTGTCCACATGGCTGACCGCGCCAGGACAGAAGATCACGAGCACCTGTTTGGCAGCCGTCTCAAAATGTGGTGGGCGCGGCGCGTACGGATTGTCCGGATCGATGTCCGGACGAATCGGCGTCTTGCCGCTGAACGCGGAGGGGTCGTCGGAGGCGAGCAGATCGGCCAGTCCGAGCGCGCCCAGGGCGAGGCCGGTGTGGCGCATGAAATCGCGGCGGTTAAGCAGGCCGCGTCCGAGGGGGGAGATGTGTTCAGCATTGTTCATGTTTGTGAAGCCTCACGCAGAGACGCGGAGGCGCAGAGTTCTTTATTCGGGAAAGTCATTCACAATGCGGTGGATTCCGTCCTTCAGGAGATGGGAACCAAAATTGATGAGAAGGCCAAGGCGGAGGTTGGCGAGCTTTAGATATGTCAGGGTCTGCTTCTTGTGGACGGGTTGAAGATTCTCAATAGATTTCAATTCGATGAGCACTTTGCCGTTGACGATGAGATCGGCCCGGAAGGACTCGTCGATGATGTGACCATCCCATTCGACCGGAATTGGAACTTCCGTTTCCACCGCCAGGCCGGCCTTGCGCAATTCGTAGGCGAGAACGCGCTGGTAAACGGATTCGAGCAAGCCGGGTCCAAGCGATTGATGAATCTTCATCGCTCGATCCACAACCACACCCGATATTTCATTCAGTTCCATGGCAAATGCTCTGCGCCTCCGCGTCTCTGCGTGCGGATCATTTCAGGGTAGGAAGGCAAACTCGTTGGCGTTGATCAATCCGCGGCACACGACGTGCAGGCCGCAGGCTTTGGCGATTTCGACGGACGCGGCCAGTTCCTCCGCATCCGGCTGCCGGGTGAACAGCAGTTCAAAACATCGGCGGACTGAGGCTTCAGGATTGCTCGACTCTTTCGTGGCGCGGTCGGCGATGAATTTCGACTGTTCGACGACGAAGTCGCTGTTCATCAGGTTGAGCGCCTGCAGCGGCGTCGTGGACACCGGCCGCTTCGCGCGGACCTGACCGCAATCCGGGAAGTCAAACGCGGTGAACATCTTGTCATCCACCCGGCGCATCCGTTCCTGATAGAGCATGCGCCGCCAGGTGGCCGGGCCGTGATTGTCCACGACTTCCCATTGGGCGTAAGTCTTCTTCTCGTTGTGGATTCGGTAACTGCGGCCACCAATCGTGGGGTCGAGCTTGCCCGAGGCCTGGAGGATGCCGTCCCGGAGCACTTCGGCCTCGACACGGCGCGGGGGATAGCGCCAGAGCAAAGTCGCGTTAGCGTCAATCTTCAGTGCTTCGGCCGTCGGCTGACTGGAGCGTCGGAAGGCATCAGACATCACCAACAGCCGAAGCATACCCTTCACCGACCAGGGCGTGACATTGGAGCGCACGGGTTGCATGAACACCGCAGCCAGCCAGTCGAGCAGTTCCGGATGCGTCGGCAGGGTGCCGGCTTTGCCGAAATCGCTCCCGGTCGGCACGATGCCGCTGCCGAAGACATGATGCCAGATGCGGTTCACCATCACGCGGGCCGTCAGCGGATTCTCCGGGCTGGCAATCCATTTGGCAAAGCGGGCGCGGCGTTCCGCACCGGAGGCGGCCGACGTCAGCTTGAAATCGCCGTCCAGAACCTCCGGAGCGCGCGGCATGACCTCGTCGTGCGGATTCTCCGGGCTGCCCCGCAGCAGCACATGGGTGACCACCGGGCGAACGAACCGGCCGACAAAACTCGGCCTTGGGCCTTCCTCGGCGAGTGTTTCAATCAGGCGCTGAATCGCGGCCAGAGTGGCTTTGCGTTGAGGATGCTGCTCGGCCAGCTTTTTGTTGACGAACCACGTGCCCACCCACGGCTGCCACGAGCCGTCGTTCTGCAACACGTCCATGTCGAATTCGTAGCGGGGCAGGTACGGCTTCTTGTCAAGATAATCGGTGTCGTAGAAATACTCGCGATTGCTGCTGAGGCGCAAGCGGTCAATGACTTCCGGCTTCTCGAAATCGAACCGCACCCACGGCATATCCTTCGAGCCTTTCTCCGTCTGTGCCCGCCAGGTCATCGTACCGAACTCGCCGTCAATGAGGCGCCCGATCGGGTACCGACCGTCGAGGCCATCCTGAGAGGATCCGGAGACCTTCGTGCCGCGCCGCTTGTGCGCCAGGTTCTCGCGCCGGTCTTCCGTGCCGAACACCTCAAGCTCATCCAGGCCCACATTGGGCTGCTTGAAGCGAATGCGAACCGCCGGGGTGGTGACTGGTTTGAAATGCAGTTCCCGAAACGCGCCCCAGTTCTCCTCCCAGCCGCCGATCTTGCGCAGGATGCCGCGTTGCTTCGCGATCTCCTTCCACAATTCCTCACCCCGCTTGCGGCGCGGGTGATCAGGCGAAAACTCCGGAAACCGGCTGCCAAATTCCACGTCCTGAAACACCGCCGTCATCGAGTAGTAATCCTTGATCGAGATGGGATCGAACTTGTGATTGTGGCAGCGCGCGCAACCCACCGTAACCCCAAGAACGGAGGCGCCGATGGTTTGCATAATTTCGTCCATGCGATCCGCGCGCGCCTGCCGGATAGCGGACGGCTCGCGGCCCACCGTGGCGGCGGGCACGTGGGGGCCCGCGACAAGAAACCCGGTGGCATCGCCACTGCCCAACGAATCGCCTGCAATCTGCTCCCGGATGAACCGGTCGTAGGGAACGTCCTCGTTGAAGGCGCGCACGACGTAGTCGCGATACAGCCACGCGTTCTTGCGATATAGATTGGCTTCGGAACCGTTCGACTCCGCCCAACGGATGACATCCAGCCAATGCTGCGCCCAGCGTTCGCCGAAGTGCGGCGATGCCAGCAGTTCACCCACGAGGCTCTCGTAGGCGTGATTTGGATTTTTGGCCGCTGCCGCAACGAACTGCTCCACCCGCTCCGGCGTTGGTGGCAATCCCGTCAGCACGATGGCCACCCGACGAATCAGCGAGCGTGCGTCGGTTGCCCCGTTCGGTTTGATGTTGGCGGCGGTCAGCTTGCGCGCCAGAAACGCGTCCACCGGATTGCCAACACCTGGCACCGATCGAGGTTTGAGGGGTTGAAACGACCAGTGATCCGTCGTCAGCTTCGCGACCACGTCCATCTGTCCCGGCCAGTTGGCGCCTTCGGCAATCCATTTCTCCAGCAATGCGATTTGCGCGCTGGAGAGCCGTTCACCTTTGGGTGGCATCACCTCATCCGGATCAACGCCTTTCACCAACGCGATGAGATGGCTCTTCGCCGGATGCCCCGGGACGATTGCCGGCTGGCCACTATCCCCGCCGCGCAAAAGGTCCGCCCGCCAATCCACACGCACTTTCGATTTCTGCTTGTCGGGCCCGTGGCAATCCAGGCAATTTTTTTCGAAAATCGGACTGATTTCCCGTTGGAAATCTACCGCCGACACGGCCTGCGCCGTCAAAGCGCAGGCAGCGACGATTCCCAAGGTAAGGTTTGAGCTACTGAGACGCATCATCATGTTACTTCCGCTGAGGTGATATCCTAACGCGGTTTCTCCAAAAAAACACCTGCCGATGCAAGGTGGTTGACTGCCGGATTTCGAAACATCAGTTCGAACGTCAGCATTCCAATGGTGTGATAGTTGATCTATGATACGGAGCAATACATGAACCGCCCGGACAGGAGGCGCTCATCCTGGTTGGCGAAGAATCTTATGAAAGAACAAAAACTGGTCATGACCCTAATCGCGATCGCAACGGTGAGCGCAGGCCTCACGGCTTCCGATTTGCCGCGCCTCCCCAAAGGCGTCGATCCGAAAACCCAGACCTACTCGGTGCAGAAAAAGCTGCCGTATTTGCCAGCGGCCTACACCAGCACTTCGCCGGAAAATTTGGGCGACGGATTACAAGTTGGAACCCTGGACTTACCGGGAACCAAGGAGGCGGTCGAAGCACTGATTGCGGATGACCAGGCCGGCAAATACTACAATCTGGATAGTATTCTGATCTGGAAAGACGGGAAATTGCTGTTCGAAATGTACAACCGTCGCGGCCGAGTGGACGCGCCGCATTACGCCATGTCGATCACGAAGACCATGACCTCCGTCATCCTGGCGCGGGCCATGCAAGTCGGCTTGCTGGGTATGAAAGACCTTGATAAGCCGGTCATCAGCTTCATGCCGGAAATTGATCGCTCCAGGATTCAACCCGGCGTCGAGACGATCACCCTCCGTGACGCCCTGTTCATGAAATCCGGACTGCGATTTAAAGAGAAGAATATCGCCTGGACTCTCGGGTCCGGCTTCCCTCGCCAGAAGTATTTCCAGAAGTTATTTGAAGCGACGGCACCGATAAGTCCTGCAAGCAAGGAATACAAATACACGGGCACGGACCCATCCCTGATCATGATGATCGTGGACATCAAGACCCCCGGCACGGTGCAGGAGTTCATCGCCAAAGAGCTGGCTGGCAAATTTGGTGCGAGCTACTGCTGGGATGATCAGGGATGCGGCATCCCGAAATGTGGCGCGGGCAGTAACTTCACTTCGCGATCGCTCCTGAAATTCGGCACCGCCATCATTCAAGGCGGCAAATACAACGGGGAACAACTGCTTTCGGCCGACTACGTGAAGATGGTGATGGCTCCCAAAAACGAGGAGGGGTATTACTACTACTTCCACAATCGCAAGAAGTCCGCGGGCGGCAAAAGAATCGACTTCATCAGCGGCATCGGTGCCGGCGGACAGTACCTGTCAACCTTTCCCGAATTGAACGTCGTCGCGGTCGCGACGGCCCATAACGAAGTAAAAGGAGGAATCGGGAAACCATTGGACGCCATGCTGGAGCACCTGATCCCACTGTTTGCCAAATGAAACGATCAAAACGATCCGTAATGAAACGTCGTGCCGGAACGTATAGCGATCACCAAAAGTAATTTCCGGATCAATCTCCAGAGCGGACTCGCGAGGCTCGTCCCTCCAGCGAGAGCGTTCGTGAAAATTGGAGGGGCGAGCTTGCGAGTCCATGTCTCGGCGTCATCTGACGCGGAAATGCTGATTGAGAAACGTTATAGAAGCCGAGGTTTCGCGGATCTCGATTTGCCCGGCTCCGTTCTCTTAATCTGCGCCCGCTATTCCACGTCATCCTCGACGGCGTTCAGCGAGTCGGCTTGCGTCCCGAGGCCATACAGTGTAGCACTTTCTGCCTTTCGTTTCCAAATAACGAATAGCAAGCACAAGAACATGTCCGAACCGACCATTATCTACACGAAGACCGACGAGGCTCCCGCTCTCGCGACCTACTCGCTGCTGCCAATCATCCAGGCATTCGCCAAACCATCCGGGGTGCATGTGGAGACCCGCGACATTTCGCTGGCGGGCCGGATTATCGCGAATTTTCCCGAATACCTGACCGAGGAGCAACGCATCGGCGACGCCCTGACGGAGTTGGGCGAACTGGCGAAAACGCCCGAGGCTAACATCATCAAACTGCCGAACATCAGTGCGTCCGTGCCGCAGATAAATGCCGCGATTGCCGAGTTGCAGGGCAAGGGATACGCGCTGCCGGATTATCCGGAGAATCCGAAGACCGATGCGGAAAAGTCCGCCAAGGCCCGCTACGACAAGATCAAGGGCAGCGCCGTGAACCCGGTTCTGCGCGAGGGCAATTCCGACCGGCGGGCACCCCAAGCCGTGAAGGCTTATGCCCGGGCCAACCCGCATTCCATGGGTGCCTGGTCGAAAGACTCCAGGACGAACGTGGCCACGATGGTGGCGGACGACTTCCGGTCGAACGAAAAATCGGTCTGCGTGCCGGAAGCGACGAACGCGAAGATTGAGTTTGTAGCCGCGGATGGCGGTGTCACCACGCTGAAGGAATCGATGCCGTTGCTGGCCGGTGAGATTTTCGACGGAACGAAGATGAGCCGCACGGCGCTGGCGACGTTCCTTGAACAGCAGATCGCGCGGGCGAAGGATGAGGGCGTGTTATTCTCGCTCCACATGAAGGCCACGATGATGAAGGTGAGCGACCCGATCATCTTCGGCGTCTGTGTGGAGGTGTTCTTCAAGGATCTCATTGCCAAACACGCGGTGACCTTCAAGGAACTCGGCGTCGATTTCCGGAACGGCTTCGGCGATCTGTTGGCGCGTCTGGACCAGTTGCCGGCCGATAAGAAAGCTGAGATTGAAGCGGACACCGATGCCGCATTTGCCAACGGGCCGGCCGTGGCCATGGTGAATTCCGACAAGGGCATCACCAATCTGCACGTGCCGAGCGACGTGATCGTCGATGCCTCCATGCCGGCGATGATCCGGACTTCCGGTCAGATGTGGAATGCCGAAGGCAAGGGGCAGGACACGCTCGCGGTGATCCCCGACAGTTGTTACGCCTCGGTGTATCAGGCCACGATCGATTTCTGCCGCGAGCACGGCGCGTTCGACCCGAGCAAGATGGGGACGGTGCCGAACGTCGGGCTCATGGCGCAAAAGGCGGAGGAATACGGCTCGCATGACAAGACCTTTCAGGCGCCCGGCAACGGCATGATCCGTGTGACCGATTCTGCCGGCAATGTGCTAATTGAACACGCGGTCGAGGAGGGCGACATCTGGCGCGCGTGCCAGACCAAGGACGCGCCGATTCGCGACTGGGTGAAGCTGGCCGTGAGCCGCGCACGCGCCACCGGTTGGCCGACCATCTTCTGGCTGGATGAGACCCGCGCCCACGATGCCCGGATTCTGGCCAAGGTGAACGAGTACCTCGGCGACCACGACACCGCTGGCCTCGACATCCGCATCCTGCCGCCCTTCGAGGCGACCAGGCTCTCGTTGAAGCGCATGGCCAAAGGGGAGAACACGATTTCCGTGACCGGCAACGTCCTGCGTGACTACCTCACCGACCTCTTTCCGATTCTTGAACTCGGCACGAGCGCCAAGATGCTTTCCATCGTCCCGCTGATGAACGGCGGTGGCCTGTTCGAAACGGGGGCCGGCGGATCCGCACCGAAACACGTCCAGCAATTCCAGCAGGAAAACTATCTGCGTTGGGATTCCCTCGGCGAATTCCTGGCGTTGGCCGTTTCCCTGGAACACCTGAGCGAGACTTTCGGCAATCCCAAGGCCAAGGTTCTCGGCGTCGCCCTGGACAAGGCGACGGAAAAACTCCTCACTGAGAACAAGTCCCCGACCCGCCGCCTGGGCGGCATCGACAATCGCGGCAGCCACTTCTACCTCGCGCTCTACTGGGCCGAAGCCCTCGCCGCGCAGGACGACGACGCGGAACTGAAGGCCCACTTCGCCCCCATCGCCGAACAGCTCGCCGCGAACGAACAGAAGATCGCGGATGAATTGATTGCGGTGCAGGGCTCGCCGACCGACATCGGCGGTTACTACCAGCCGGACGACGGGAAGGCCTTTGCCGCCATGCGCCCCAGCCCGACGCTGAACGCGATCATCGGGTAGCCGTCGGCGTAACTGCCAGTCTTCAAAGACCCCGTAGCAGCCGAGGTGACGAGGCTCATTATGTTTCGGACAGTAAGATATGAGCCTCGTCACCTCGACTGCTACGGAGGTTGAAGTGTAGAGGCGAACCCGGTTTGCCAGAATGGCAGCCCGCGCGTGTGCCCTGTCGGTCCCGGAGCAACGAAATGGAATTGCCAAGCCGTCAAACAGGGCGGAAGCTTTCTCCATGTCGTCGGGGAACCTATTTGCCGGAAATGGTCAAGGCGCGGTTCAAACGCATCGGGCAGACGTGAAAAAGCGAAGCCTGCCATCCTGCGTCCATTCAGGAACACGAGAAGAAGAACGTCCAATCTCGCCGCTCGGTACCATCCGATGGCAAGGATGTCTGGAAACTAACCACTAACTTGTTCTGCGAAAAAATGGCTGATCCTGATATAGAACGGTGGATGAACTGCGGATCAATCTCGATTTGGCACTACGAAGACTTTCCAAGAAATTATCACGGATACCATCTGACGGCAGATGACCAAGGTTGCGTATTTCTTCTGGGATTGATCGACCTGTTTCGGAACGCTCGGTATCCGGCACGCAAGTTCGTCGAACTGGCGATTCCCACTTCTGAACATCTAGCGATTCCGAATTGCCCTCGGAGATGTATCCCAGCGCACACGGCAGAGTTCCGCTTTCGGGGAGATCACCCTGAATCCCATTGGTCTATCAGCGAGGCTGACGGAAAGGTGGAGATCGAGACTGGCGCAACCGGCCTCGGTCAATTAGATCGAGGGTTCGCTGACATCAGCCTCAACAATGGCGATTGGGCAATTGGAGATGGGAACAACGCACTTTGGTTTTGGTGTTACCCACATCCAAACGACAACGCAGAACAAGGCGCGGATGTCCGATCCGCTACCGCTTTGAAATCGAAATCTTAATGACAGTTTTAACCCTTAACTTTGCACCAGGAGCGCGCCGCCAGTTGCGGACGGCATCGCTTTGACGTTCGGCTAAAAGCAATGGCTGAGTTCGAACATCCCAAAGCGAATGCCGAGATCGTTCCTCACGGGCGACCGTTCATCAGCCAGATTCCGAAGTTGCGAAAGATTATCGCGGCCCGAGGATTGACCGGGTTGGCGAACGATACGAAATGGAATGAGTTGATCGCAGCGATGAGGAATATCCCCATCAAAAGCTGGTGTTCATCGTTTCGCTACAAGTGCATCGATTCCGACTTTGTCTCACAGTGGGATGGCGAGTGGTGGCACGATCTCCCCTTCCCATTCATTTCGGTGATGTGGCTTGAGTTGAGTTTTCTCGAGAAGATTCATCGGGGGCGACTCCTCACACCGGACGTTATTGTTCATCCCGCTGACGTGGAGGCCTTGCTGTCCTCAATTGGATTTGACTTCGAGATGGGCTGCAAAGCTTTTCGCATATTTGGCTATTCTCCGAGAGATCGAGATGACTTTGCTTCTCTACCAAAAGCAGGCGTTCCACCCAACAGCCGTCCGCCCTCGCAGTTGCCGTCGTCATCGGAAGTTCAGTCGTCTGATCCGCAGCGGAGGCCTTCTTCCGGCGGGTGTGGGTGAGCTGATCGTCCGCCCGGCGTCCATCGGAGCAGATTGTACAGAAGCCGGGTATGGCCGAAACCTGGGCCGGTTGATTCAATGAAAATTACCTCCCGACTATTTCGGCCAGGAGAGATTCCCCGCTTGGGGAATGATGACCGTGGGGTGAATTACTTAGCTGCAGCCCTCGATGCCCAGGGCCCGTGAAAGCAGGGATCCGATCTCGCGGCGATCGTTGCTCGGTGGTATAAATCTGGAATGCGCGTGCTTCTATCAGCGCTCTTCTTTTGCCTGGTGGGCAGCCTCCCCGTGGTCGCACCTCCCGTGCCGGAAACGGTCATCACGGAACCCGTGAGCGTAGCTCAGTACGATCAGATCATTGAGAAGAACGGTGGCTCCGGCAAGGTTGTCGCGGGCTATTCCACGGACAATTACACCGACTGGGCAAGACAGGTCAATCAGGCGGTCCTCTCGCTGGATGAAGGTATCGGCAAAATCATCGCAGCGCTGAAGCAAACCGGCCAGTACGACAACACGCTTATTGTCTTCACGAGTGATCAAGGCTTCGCGTGGGGGCAGCACGGATTTCAAGTCAAGCTCGCGCCGTACGATTCGAATATCCTATCCCCGTTCGTCGTGAGCATGCCAATCCGTCTGCCATCCGGAAAAGTGGCAGGGTGCCGGTGAGTGAAACGGATATCGCGCCGACATTTTTCGGATTCGCCGGCATCGATTTGCCTTGGACGATGCATGGCCGAGACCTCGGTCCATATCTCAAATCCCCGGAAGCCGAACACTCGATCATCGCCACTATAGATTGGTGCAGCAGTCCGAAGCTGCGATTTGACGCGCGAGATTGTATCGACATAGTTTTCGCATGCGGCAGCTGTCTTTCAGATTGGCGCATTTTTCTTGGGCTCTTTTACATCACGTTTCGCACGCGCGAATATCTTTGGATGCGAAGGATGTTCAATAAACAGATTTAAACCGCTAGAGCGAAGCTCGTGGATGAATTTCGAATCCGAACTCGGTCGGAAACTCCATGAGCAGAGAATTGCCGCGCAAGGAATCGCGTATTGTTCCGAGGAATGGGGAGCGCGCGCGTCTCGCGTGCAGTCTTTGGCGTCACGCCAAAGACATTTGGAGCAAACGCACGGAGCACCAATTGACATTCCCTCCGGCTGATTCGGGAATGCGCCAGCCAAAAAAAGGTGTTTCGGCGCGACGCCGAAACCGACACCCGGGACGGGCGCGCTCCCTGCAAGCTACGCCACGATTCCCGTCACCACCTTGCCGCCTTCGGGGCCGGTGAGGCGATGCTCGCGGCCGCCATGGGTGAACTTGAGGTCGTTGTGCGGCAGGCCCATCAGGTGAAGAATCGTCGCGTGAAGATCGCGGAAATGTAACTTTCCCTTCGCGGCCTGTGAACCGGTTTCATTCGTGCCCCCGTGGCTGAAACCGCGATAATTGTGACCGGTCTCATTTTTGCCGTCGCCCGGCGTCAATCCCGGTCGGCCGAACTCTCCGCCCCACACGACCAGCGTGTCATCGAGCAGGCCGCGCTGTTCGAGATCCTCCAGCAACGCCGCGATGGGCGCGTCGGTTGTTTTGCAGTTCGCTGTCAGGTCGCGGCGATGCCACTTGTGTTGATCCCAACTCCCGTGATTCACCTCGATGAAACGCACACCCGCCTCGGCGAAGCGACGCGCAAACAGGCATGGCCGGCCGAAATCGGATTCGCGACAGGCTCTTAACCGCCGAAGCAGGTGAGGGTGCCGTTTTTGCCGCTCAGGAAAATTTTTCCGGGAGCGAGTGACAGGCCGTCGAAACTTGGCTGGTCGGTGATCTTCAATTCAAACATCTTGCGACCGTCTTCCTTGTCGATCAGCTGGAGGAAGATGTCCTTCCCGCCCTCGAACGCAGCCCGCGCCTCCTCGGCATTTTTGAAGCTCAGATGATCACCCTTTTCACCCACGTCAATGGGCCCGGCAATGACGACTCTGTCTTTGCCTACGGCCATTGCCCTCACGGTGATCGGTTTCTTGTTGCTCCACAGTTTTTCCAGAGGCACAGCCGCGGGTGATTTCTTTTTCTTGCCACGGCGCGCGGCCTTCTCCTCCGCGGGTGTCGGCGGCGCGCTTTTGCTGTCGCAACTGAACAGATGATAGGAATCGGTTTGATGCCCCGTGGGGCCTCCTTTCACTGACTCGCGGCCGTAGGCAAAGATCCGGTCATCGTCCACGCACATGATTCGACCGAACGGGACATGCCCCCCCGCCTGTGCCCACCTCGACCAACCGGCGCCGTGGTTCACACCGAATCGCCAATAGGCCCGCACAAACCATTCTTCGTCCAACATGCCTGTCACCGAATAGAGGTGCGGCGTGCTGTTCGTCGATTCTTTGCCGTCCTGATTGAAGGAGAGGTGCTTCAGGTAAATCTGTTTGCCGTCGCCGGTAAGGATATCCGTGCTGCAACCGACCATGTCGAACGAACCGCGCTTCTCCTTGTGCAGTTCCTTGTCGGTATCCGGATCCAGGTGATAAAGAACCGACCGGGTAACCTGTTCGCCGGTCAACGGGTCGAGCTGATAGAAGACAATGCCGCCGTCCATGTAGGTTGAACGACCGGCGGTGAAGCAGAGTTTGTCGTTCTGCACAATCACCGAACCGTGGACGGGCCAGAGCGACTCCATGCGATCGTAAATATTGACCAATCGCTCCTCCGGCGCTGCCCGGAATTTCCACGCGAGTTCGCCCGTCCGGGCGTCGAGATTGTAAACCCAGCCGTCGGCTGACCCGAAAATGATCCGTCCCTGGTACCAGGTCGGCGCGCTGTCGATCCGTGAGTTGGCGGGATATTTCCACTGAATCTTGCCATCGTCCTGCGACAGGGAATAGACGGTGTACTGGTTGACCGAGGCGACATAAACCGAATCACCCACGGCAATCGCCTGCGTCAACTTGCCGCCAATCTGTGTGGACCAGTTCTTTTTCACCTTGTCCGAAATTGCGATTCCGGAAGCACCACTCCGCTGGTTGTCGCGACGATACATCGGCCAATCGGTGGCAGCGACCGCAGTCTTAGGCACCTTGCCGAAGGCCGGGCCTTTGACCAGGACCGGCGTCTCGGGAAAGTTGATGTGGCCGTCCTTCGTGTGCCGCGCGCGGGCCGCGAACAGGCCCGGTACCTTCACAGTGGGATTGCAGCCGCAGGCATCCGGGGGAACATAGATCATGCCGTTGGCGGGCATCACGCCGTATTGGCAAGTCCCGCGCAACCAACTGTTGTTGCCCACCCAACCGCCTTCATTGAGGTCAAGGAACTCCACACCCGAACGACCCGTGATGATGAAGTCCTCCGTCGCCTTGTAACGATGACAACGCGGATGCGGCATGCTGACGGGATCGGCCGTGGTATCGACCTCCTTCATCACCTTGCCGGTCTTGACATCGTAGCCTTTGAACTTCGTTCCGATATAGGCCACGCCCTTGATCACGAAGACATCCACCGGTGAATTGTAACCTTCCGTGCCGTCGGCCTGCCAAAGTTCGGTCCCGTCCTTGAGCGAGTAGGCGCGAACCTTGTTGAGCACCTTTCGGTCAAAGCCTTTCTCCTGCCACCCGTTGACGCCCCAGGTCACCTTTCCCTCGCCCGCCGCGTCGCCGGGACTCTTCGGTTCGCGATCTGAAGAGATGACGACATCATCCGTCACCACCACCGTCGGCGACGAATAGCCCATGCGCCGCGCGGGCGATGGACGCGCCTTGCGCCACTGAACCTTGCCGGTCGTGGCATCGACGCAACCCATTCCAAAGGTGCTCTGATAACAGAGGGAATTGCCCTTGATGCCAATCGTCTGCGGCAACAGGAAATCGCCGGCCTTGAACGAAAGCTTCCACAACTGCCTGCCGGTGTCAGGGTTGTAGGCCGCGATGAAACGAACGTCGGTTGCCTTCGGCTCCTTGCGATCATGCAACCCTCCGCCCTCGCGATACACCTCCGACGAACCGACCACCATGAACAGCGTCCCGTTGTCGTAAAGTATCTCTTCCGCATACTCCGTTCCTGAAAACGTCTTGATCGTCTTTCCAGTGGCCGCGTCCAGATGACTGGCAGGCGCGCCCAGTCCCAGCGTGACAAAGACACTGTCATCCGTCGCAACCAGACGCCGCGGCAGATGCACCGGCCCTGATCGGAAATGGCGCAGGTGATCGTTCCAGACGGGTATCTGGCGTTCCCAGAGCAGAGTCCCGTTGAAGGCATCCCTGCCCTGCAGCTTCCAGCTCGCGTTGAAGCGAATCGACGCCAGCGGCGCGGAATCCACTATCGAAAACATCCGCCCCTTCGCCGTCACCATGGCGCTCAGGCTCGCCATTTCCTCATGGCTCCGGCTCCATTTCGGTTCCGCGACCCACTGAACCGAGCGCGGTTGATTCACCCGCTTGTCCTGCGCCACTGCATTATTGTCCGGACCGTGCAGGAAGTGTTTCCACTCATCGATGTCCGCCGGCCAGGGTTTGACGATTGTCCTGCCATTGATATACGCCGTCCCAAGCGGACGCAACACCCGCAACAATTCCGCCTCCGGAACCGTCGTCGCCTTCTCGCAGACAATCAGGTTGATCAGATTATCTGCATACGGAAGCAGCTTGCCGTCGTAGGACATTGCCGAGCTCTGGCCATAGGAACCATTGGAGAACAGGAGTTTGCGGGTGGCTGCGAGCGCCTCATCGCTCGATTCAAGGACCTGCAACTGAACATTCTCCCCTTCGGCAAGATCCGCCGACAGCTTCGACCCGTTTGAATCGAGATGAACGATGATACCGCCGCTGAATCCGCATTTCGATCGTATCTGGTCAGCGGTTCCGCCGGCGAACGCGCAGACCGACAAAACCATCAGCAGTGAGCTGAGGTGGAAAATGTGTTTGTTCATGATATCCCTCTAATTGTTCCGCTAAACGTGCCGACCATGTAGCACCGGCAGACGCGGAACAGCAAGAG
>CALBIE010000240.1 GCA_937893495.1 uncultured Verrucomicrobiales bacterium
TTTTCGTCCCAGCCTTGCCCTTGAACTGTTTCCTCTTCCAGATGAATCAGCCCTGCGCCGGCACCGATCAAATATCCCCCGACGATTGCAGAGGGTCGGGCTTACGTCGGCTGTGGCGACGGACACGTGTATGCATTCGAAGCAGCGACCGGACGTTTGCTCTGGCGGTTTCGCGCCGCACCGGTCGAGCGCCACATCATGTCGTACGGGCATTTGACTTCCACCTGGCCAGTGAACAGCGGGGTGCTCGTGAACGACAGCGTCGCGTATTTCGCGGCCGGAATCATTGATCACGATGGAACGTATGTGTTTGCGGTGAAGGCGAAGACGGGCGAACTCATCTGGGAAAACAATTCGTCCGGCCATCTCAACGCCGAGTTGCGCAAGGGGGTGAGCGTCCAGGGTAATCTCGCCATTGTCGGCGACCAACTCGTCATGGCCGGCGGCAATCTGGTTTCACCCGCACGCTATAATCTGAAGACTGGAAAACTGGCGGCGCCTGATCTGAAGGACGGAAATCCCAGGGCCAACAACGGCAACTTCGTGGGTGCGTTCGGGGAAACCATCATTGCCGGCGGTCGCATCCTGCTTTCCTCTCCGCGCAATGTCTCGAACAAGAACTACTTCGATGCCTTTGGCCAGGGCCGACAATTTCGCTTCAACCTCGGCGGCATTCCGCCTGCCTGGAGCGATACCGGATTGGCCTATGTGAACACCAAATATGGAAAACTGGCCTACGCAGATGCGAAGACCGCAGCTGACCGGATACAGAAAGGTTACCTCAGCGACGGCGCACGTCCTGCCCGCGCCTGGACACGAACACTCGCGCAATCTCTCGAAAGCGAAAAGGAACTGAAATGGGAATCCACCTTCGGAGAAAAATTTGAAGTGCTGTCACTGACCTTAAGCCCCAACGCCGTGGTGGCCGTGGTGCGTTCTCAAGAAATGTTTCGCTCGCAACGCCAATGGTGGCTGACGGCGTTCAATCCGCAAAACGGTCGCCAAATGTTTCGCCACGAACTGAAAACCGAGCCACTGCCCGGCGGCTTGCTCGTTGACGGAAAGGGTCAAATCGTCGTTGCGATGTTGGATGGCAACGTGCAGGCATTCGGCGGCGAAAACCAGCCCCGCTGACCCCTCCAGTCCAATAAATCCAGAAGGGCCGCACTGCAACCTTTTGATCCACCTGGAACAAAAGGTTGCAGGGCGATTTCACGAGCGGATCCATGGTGAGTGGTTGCCGGAGCCAGAGCAATTGATTAGTCTCCGGGCGCATTGGAACAGGAAAGCAAAGCGTCCTGGAAAAGCCGAGCAGGTCTCGGTTTGTTTATGTTTTTCTTCATCGCGGCATCGTGCGTCATCATGTTGATGCCCGATGGCACCCCGTCCACTGTCCCCAGTTTCACTCTGCCGGATGGGCGAGTGGTTCGGCTGGAAGCGGTGACCTATGGCAAGAAGCATGAGTATCGGTCCGGGTCGCTGTTTATCGAAAAACTTCAGAAGATGCTGCCGTACGGCATGCGCGACATGTTGGGCCCCCGGGTGCAGGTAATGCGGTCAAGCTATTCGGAGGATTTGCTGATACCGTGGGTGAGCGTGGACTCGGGTCCGAGCGGGCGATCCCCGAATTATGATTCTATTCGAATTGTCGCTGATACGGGAGAAGGATTAAGCGTCAACAGTCGGAGCGGTGGCGATGAAATTAACGGACGCCGTTTCATGCGCCCCAACGTGCGGATTTTTCCCCGGCGTGATCAATCGTTCAAATTGATCGGCAAAATCGACAAGCAGGAATTCACGTTGACCGTTCCAAATCCGCTTTGGCCGTTGACGGTGCCGGAATGGACGGCGGTCGAGATCCCCGCGTCAGTGGAAACGGGAGGATTCACCATCACGCTCAAGAAAGGGCAATTGTACCGACGGCGCGATGGAGTGAGTTTTTCGCCTTTCTTCGGCGTTGCCGAGAACGGAGAGACACGCGACGACTGGTTTGATTTCACCTGGCAACTGGCCGATGCGACCGGTAACCAGGGCTATGCGTTGTTCACAAATGAGCCCGTCTGGCGAGTGGATGCAAAAGCCTATCGCAAAGCCGGCGCACGCTGGGCAACGAATGAGTATCACGAGTTCAAACTCGAGAGCATGCCCGCATCCGGAGAAATCCAGGAACATTTCATCATTCAGACTGTGCAAGGAGTGGATCTGCGCGCCCTTTGGATTGGTGGGCCTGGACATTTTGAAATCTCCAACCGCGTCGTGACGCTGGCTGACCCGTACGTCCCAGGGATGGGAAACGGATTCAGCTCGAGCTCTTCGGGCGGTTCCCGGGTTGATTGGAAGGTGGAATGGAAACGCGACAAACACTGGATCATGATCGAGGCGCCGTATCGGCCGGGCGATCTGCGATTGAGCGCGTTCGTGCGCGATGCCACCGGGAAGGAAGCAAAGGTCCGGCGAAGCGGGTCCATGGGTGCCGGTGGATTTTACTCACACTTCATCGAAGTTGAAAAAGTCAAAGACGGTGAAAAATACACCGTGCGCCTGGCGCCACAGGAACCGTTGCAGGCGGAGTTTTTCATCGCGCCCGCCGATCTGCCGGTCAAATAGAATCGCGGGGGAATCGTCGCCCGAATGTCGCGACAATTGTGAATCGATTTCGCTGTGCTGAACCGGAATCGCGCGGCACGCTGATCGGAGACGATGCCCGTTTTCAAAGCAACGATTTTCCTGGGCGCGTTCCTGCTTTTCTGGATTCAACCGTTGATGGCGCGTTTTCTCCTGCCCCTCTACGGTGGAGTCCCGGAAGTCTGGAGCGCGTGTCTGTTGTTTTTTCAGGCAGCGCTTTTGATCGGTTACGCCTGGGCGTATTGGCTCGTTCGGTGGTGCTCGCCAATGCAACAGCTTATCGGACAGGCGATCATCGGAACCGCGGCAATCGCCAGCGTGTTTACCGGCGTTCACGAATGGAATCCGTCCGGATTGAGTGAGTATCCGGCGGGAGAGATTTTGGTTTCGCTTACGCTGCGGATCGGGCTGCCTTGTCTGCTGCTGGCATCAACCACTCCGCTAATCCAGTCCTGGTGTGCCGCCCGCCATCCCGATCGCAATCCGTATCATCTTTATTCGCTGTCGAATCTCGGATCCCTGCTGGCGCTGCTGATGTTCCCGCTGTTGTTGGAACCGGAATTCTCCCGTGCGCAACAATTCCGGGGCTGGTCGTTCGCGTTTGTCGTCTTCGCTTTCGGCATCATCGTAAGCGGCCTGCACCAGCCGCCGCGCATTGATCCCGCGCGGGATTCCAGCGCGAATTCAAAACCAGTGACCGTGACACGCGGCCAGCGCGCAATGTGGATCGCACTGCCATTCTGCAGTTCAGTGCTGCTGCTCGGATTCACGAACCGAATCACGCGGGAAATTGCAGTGGTTCCCTTGCTCTGGATTGTTCCCCTTCTGCTTTATCTGCTGGCATGGATCTTCGCCTTTGAACGTCATGGGTGGCATGATCGAATCTCCCTGAGAAAATGGCTTCCGTGGATTCTCGCCGTCACGTTGATGTTTTCCCTGATTTCACTCTTATCCATCCGTCCAGGACTGATCTGGCAGACCTCGTTTTATTGTGCCGTCCTGTTCCTGCTGTCCTGGTTCTGCCACAGCGAAGTCTATCGGCTGCGACCCGATGAACGACAGTTGGCCGGGTATTATCTCGGCCTCGCGGCGGGAGGGGCGTTGGGTGGCGTGTTCGTCACCTTCCTCGCCCCGCGCGTGTTCAGCGGCTATGGAGAAGTCCCGTTCGGACTCTGGTTTTGCGCGATGCTCGCCGCATTTTTGTATCAACGAGATATCGCGCGTCGCCCGACCACACCCGACACAATGCGACGATCAGGATATGCGTGGGCGGGCCTAATCGGTTACGCCGTTCTCCTGATGACACTGGCACAGGCGGAGTTTCCCGGATCGATTGACCAGGGGCGAAACTTCTTTGGAACCTGGTCGATTCGCCAGCCACCCGTCAAACCTGGCGATTCCGCATACCGGACCTTCATGATGAGTGGCACCATTCACGGTTTGCAATTTACGAGTGCCCAGCACGAGAACGAGCCAACGACCTACTACTGTCCCGAAAGCGGAGCTGGGCGAGTCATCAGGAGAATGCAGTCATCGGGAAAACCAATGCGAATCGGCGTCGTCGGCCTCGGCATCGGAACTCTCGCCGCGTATGGCCGAACTAACGACGTGATTCGTTTTTACGAAATAAATCCACAGGTAATTTCGGTGGCCAACGAGCAATTCTCTTATCTTCGGCGGTCATCAGGCAGAATCGAAACGGTTCCCGGCGACGCACGACAACGAATGATCAGCGAACCGCCACAGTCGTACGATTTACTGATAATCGATGCCTTTAACGGGTCAACCATTCCGCATCATTTACTGACGCAGGAAGCCTTCGGGATCTATTCGCGACACCTGAAGCGAGACGGTCGTTTGCTACTGCACGTGACTAACAAATACCTGGATCTGAGCCGGGTGATCGGACCAACTGCCGCGACCCTGCACTATCATTCACTGCTCATTTCCTGGAGAGCAGATGCGCAACAGTGGAAAGTTTCCGGCAAGCGAAGCTCAGATTGGATTCTGGTTTCCCGAGACCTGCCTGCAGAAAACCGCAGCGGTCTGGATACGGCCACTATACGGCTTTTAAGTCGCGAGGGTCGCCCCTGGACGGATGAGCACACCGCGATACTGCCGTTGCTGAAATAAAAAAAGCGGGGCCAATGCCCCGCTTCGCAAAATGATTCGCGTGCCGCGAATCTACTCGGACGACTCGGCAGCGGGTGCCGTAGCAGCAGCCTCGGCCACCTTCTTTTTCCGACGACCGCCACGTTTGCGGGTTTTCTTCTCCGTTTTGACCATTTCCCGCTCCTTGACGGCCATGGCCGCCTTGCCAATTCGATCACGCAGGTAGTTGAGTCGGGCGCGACGGACCTTGCCGCGGCGCTCGACCGTGACCTTGTCCACGCGGGGAGAATTCAACGGAAACACGCGCTCAATGCCTTCGCCATAACTGATGCGTCGCACCGTAAACGTCTCGTTCAGTCCGCGACCTCGCCGACCGATGACGATTCCGGCGAAAATCTGAATGCGCTCCTTGTCGCCTTCCACGACCTTGGTATGCACCCGCACCGAATCGCCAACCGCAAATTCGGGTTTGTCCTTGCGGAACTGTTCCGCGTGAATTTTGTCCACTAGTGCCTGGTTCATTTTCTTTTCTTTCGTTCCGGAGTAATCACTCCAGTTTCATTTTGAGGCGACCTTATCGGAATCATCCGGGTCGCCCGGTAAATCGGGCCGCTTGTTCTTCGTTCGCACCCGCGCCTGCTCGCGGCGCCATTTTTCAATCTCGGCATGATTCCCGGAGAGCAGCATGTCCGGAACCTTCATTCTCCGAAACTCGGCCGGCCGGGTATATTGTGGATACTCGAGCAGCCCCTGGCTGAACGATTCATCCGCCGAACTGGCATCATCACCCAACGCGCCGGGCAACAACCGCGTCACTGCGTCAATCACGACCATCGCCGGAAGCGCGCCGTTGGTCAGGACGTAATCTCCAATGGAGATTTCATCATGCGCCAGCGACTCACGGATTCGTTCGTCAAACCCTTCGTAACTGCCGCAGACCAGCAGAAGTTCCGATTGCCGGGCCAACTCACGTGCGATCGCTTGATCGAATTTACGCCCCTGCGGGCTCATCAAAATCACCCGCGTGCGTTCATTCGCCAGCTTTTCTACTGCTTCAAAGATCGGTTCCGGTTTCAACACCATTCCGGGCCCGCCACCAAAGGGCCGGTCGTCCACCGTCCGATGACGGTCGTGGGTGTAATCCCGCAAATCATGGATCCGCAGATCCAGCAAACCCGCATCACGCGCCCGCTTGATGATGCTTTCATCCAGCGGCCCCGCAAACATCGGAGGGAAAAGGGTCAGCACGTCCACTTTCATACGCCACGTGCCCGGCTGTCCGACGCCGGATCAGTCTTGTCGTTCTTCCACCACTTCAAGCGAGCAACGCAGACCCTTCTTGGCGCTACCAGCCTGTAACAGGGAACGAATCGCATTAATCGTCGCGCCCTGTTTACCGATGATTTTCCCCATGTCGGTGGGATGAAGCCGCAGTTCGTAAACCGTAAACCCGTTACGTTCCACGGGTGTGACAGAAACTGCATCCGGCCGATCCACCAGTTTCTTCACCACGAAATTCAATAAATCTTCCATAACCGGCCCGGCTTACGCCTCCGCCGTTTCAGCCACGGCCGACTTGCGGGTCTTCTTGATGAACGAGGCGACGGTGTCGCTTGGCTTGGCGCCTACGCCCAACCAGTAGTCCACCCGATCCATCTTCAAATCAAAGTTCCCGCCCTTCTGCAACGGCCGATAGGTTCCGATTTCTTCAATGAACTTTCCGTCGCGGGGACTGCGACTGTCCGCAACCACCACACGGTAGGCGGGATGGTTTGTCGAACCCATGCGCTTCAAGCGAATCTTTACAGACATAATTTTGCTTTCTTTACCGACCAATCAGGCGCATCTCTACCACGCCCACTTTTTGATTCTAAATCCAAAAAGGACGGGGAGGTTAGGCATCGTATATTTCGAAAGCAAGCCCTGATTGAAGGCTGTCACGCGAATTTCCTTTTCACCAGGCCGCTTGACTGAGCCATCTCCAAAATGCCACGTTTTGCTCGAAACCGGTGAGCACCGGTCACTTTTTTCACAGTTTTGACAAGACTCCGACGATTCAGGCCCTCCTGAAACGGGTGGAGGCAGGGGGAGTGTTGTCTCTGGACGCCGTTCCCCTCCCCGCCCAGCCGTTTCTCACCGCGCGATTACGCGCGGCCCTCCCGAGCCGGCCGATGGTGGTCGTCACGCCTAATCTCAGGACACAAGAGAGTTTTCATCAGGATTTGGAGACATGGCTCAATCTCGAATCCCCAAAGGGACCTTCGATTCGGCGGTCGCTCTTCTTTCCCTCGTGGGAAACTCTTCCACACGAAGACAAACTCCCGCACGCCGATGTCATCAGCGAACGATTGGAGACCCTCGTTGGTTTGCTGAACGAGAAGGATGATTCGCCACCATTGGTGGTCGCCGGCATCACCAGCCTTACCCAGAAAACATTTCCGCCAGCAGAACTTCGAGACCGTATCCGCACACTCAAACGTGGCGATATTGTTGAACCGCTCGATCTGGTCGAATGGCTGGAGGATCAGGCTTACGAATCCGAGGCGCAGGTCACCCAGCGAGGCGACGTCGCCATGCGCGGCGGAATCGTGGATGTCTATCCGCTGACGAGCCCATGGCCGGTACGCCTGGAGTTTTTCGGCGACGAACTCGAATCCCTGCGCTACTTCGATCCAGCTTCCCAGATCTCACGCGAAGAAATCGAATCCGTCACGCTACCACCCGGCGGCGAATTGGGAATCCTGCGACAAGCCCAGGCATCATCCAACGAACAGCCCCTCGCCACTCTCCTCGACTATCTCCCAGCGAACACCATTTTCATTTTCTCCGAACCCGAATCAATCCAGAGCAGCGACGATCAATACGCCGAACAGGTTCCCGAAAATGACCCGTTCTATTTTTCCATCGAAGAACTGCGGGCCGGCATCGCAAACAAGCAATGCGTCACCCTGGAACTCCAGGAATCTGAGCACGAGAAGACTGTTACATCGCGCGCGCACGATTGGCGAAAGCCGGTCTTCGACAGTCTCGAAGCACATCGTCCCGTGGGAGATCGCCCCCCTGAACCACAGATTGCCGAGGCGCAACGTCGCGAGTTCTTCGCGCAATTGCATCGTTGGCTGCGTCAGGGCTATCACGTCGAAGTTTTCTGCAACAACGACGGAGAAGAGCAACGCTTCAAGGAGATTTGGAACGAACTCGACTTTAAAGGGCAGAAGAAAAAACCGAAGACTCAGATTGGTTCCATCGGCCGGGGATTTCTGTTCGAAGAAGGTAGATTGGTCGTCGTCACCGATGCGGAAATCTTTGGTCGCTACAAGGTCCAGCGTCCGCGCCGCCTCAAGTCACCCCACGCCTCAGTAGCTCGATCCGCGCTCGACATTGATTTCACCGAACTCGAATTCGGCGATCTTGTCGTCCACCTCCAGCATGGCATCGGCCGCTACTGCGGACTGGTGTCTTTGCCCGGCGTCCAGCGCGGAAAAGTGGAAGCCAGCGGCAACGGGGCAAAGCAGGAATGCCTGGTCATCGAATACGCGCCGCGCGACACGGATCAACCCGCACCGAAGCTCTACGTGCCGGTCACCGAAGCGCATCTGGTCAGCAAGTACGTCGGTGCCGGCAAGCTACGACCACCGCTGAATTCTCTCGGAAGCTCGCGCTGGACGAAGGCCAAGGAACAGGCCGAAATGGCCATCCGCGACCTCGCCGCCGACCTGCTCGCAATTCATGCCAAACGCGAAGCCGAACCGGGCTTCGCCTTCGGTGAAGACACACCCTGGCAACGCGAGTTTGAGAGTTCGTTTATTTACGAGGAGACCACCGACCAGATTCAGGCGATCGAGGCAACCAAGATGGATCTGGAGAAACCCAAGCCGATGGATCGGTTGATTTGCGGCGATGTCGGGTTTGGCAAAACCGAGGTCGCCATCCGCGCCGCATTCAAAGCGGTTATGAACGGCCGGCAGGTGGCCATTCTGGTGCCCACGACCGTGCTCGCCCAGCAGCATCACAACACGCTTACCGAGCGTATGGCTGACTATCCGATTCGAGTGGAACTACTGTCGCGATTCCGCACGGTCAAGGAACAGGCCAGGGTTATCGGCGAACTGGCATCGGGAACGGTGGACATAGTCGTTGGCACCCACCGTCTGGTTCAAAGGGATGTCGTGTTCAAGGAACTCGGTCTCGTCGTGATCGACGAGGAGCAACGATTTGGCGTGTTGCACAAGGAGAAGTTCAAGATGCTGCGCTCGCATGTCGATGTGTTGACACTCAGCGCCACGCCCATTCCGCGGACGTTGTATCTGGCCCTGACCGGCGCGCGGGACATGAGCACGATTCAAACGCCCCCGCAGGATCGGCTCCCGGTGGAAACAATCGTCGGTCAGTACGACGAGCGATTAATCCGCGACGCCATTCGCCGCGAATTGAATCGCGGCGGCCAGGTTTTCTTCCTGCACAATCGCGTCACGACCATCGACGTCATGCGCGGACGACTGGCAACGCTGCTTCCCGACGCGCGAATCGTGGTCGGGCACGGACAGATGAAGGCCGATGATCTCGAGGAGGTGATGACCACGTTCGTGAATGGACAGGCGGACATTCTTCTTTCCACCAGCATCATCGAAAGTGGCCTGGATATTCCGAATGCCAACACCATCATCATCGACCGCGCGGACCGGTTCGGCCTGAGCGAATTGTATCAGTTGCGCGGCCGGGTCGGGCGTTACAAGCATCAGGCCTACGCGTATCTGCTGCTGCCGCGCCACGCCCGATTGCTAACCGACGTGCGCAAGCGCATGAGCGCGATCAAACAATACGCCCAACTCGGCAGCGGCTTCAAAATAGCGATGCGCGATTTGGAGATTCGCGGCGCGGGAAACCTGTTGGGATCGCAACAAAGCGGACACATCACGGCCGTCGGATTCGATCTCTACTGCCAATTGCTCAAGCAAAGCGTCAGCACGTTGAAGGGGGAGAAAGTGAAACCTCGAGTGCGAACGGAACTGCGCCTGGATTTTCTCGCCATCGGCTTCGACGGCCTGCCTCAATCCGGCGATGGCATTCGAGACGACCACCACAAGGTCGAACTCGCAAATCTGCCAATGAACTACGTCGCCGAGCCGGAGCATCGGGTGGAGATTTACCGCAAGATCGCCCAGGCGGACGAGCGCGCGGATGTCACCGCGCTGGAGGCGGAATTGAAAGATCGGTTTGGACCCGTTCCAAAATCCGCGACGCTGTTGCTGCAAACAGCCGAGCTAAAAATCCTTGCCAGCACCCGGGCGATTTCCGTCTTGGAAACCAAGGGTGACAAGCTGATGATTACGCGCCACGGGGATTTTCTGCAACTGGGCGGCAAGTTTCCTCGGCTTACGAAAAAGAACGCCAACGGCAAACTGAAAGAAATCAAGAAACTGCTTCTGGCGCTTTAGCAGGGTGGATGGAACGGGAATCAACAAGCCGGCCCACTAATAATGCAGGTCCTTGAAATCGTCGGGAGTCAACCGGCCCGAGGAATGGCCTTTCCGACAACGACCCGGCGAACCGGACAATCGTTTACCCAAACCTGCCAGTCGCTGAAACACACTGCTGGAACCAAGGTCTTTCGCACCTGTTTCCCGCTTCAACTTGGTTTTGTCTGCGTCGCTCATTTTTCGGTCAACACCATATCTAGCGTAGCTGAGTGGAACTAAACCACAACATGCTCCGTTTCTCAACTAGGAAGATGTCCTAACGCGATCTCCGCGTTTGCGCGGGGAGCATGGGTCACTGGCCTGTGCCAGCGACCGGCTCGGTCGCCGGGTCGGTATCGGACCCGCCCGGCGAGCCGCCGGGCTTCACAGCCGAGCCGGCTGTGCTCCCCGAACTTCAGTTAGTCGCCTTTTTTCGAGATCAGAATATACAGCGAACCAGCGGAAGCGCCTTCGGGCCAGAAAGCGCCACAACCATTGATCTTCGCAGTTCTGGACGAATCGATAATCCTGCTGATATGTTCCATGCATCATGAAATCACTCGCCCGCATCGCAGTGGCTTTGCTCCTGTTGTCTATCTGCCCGCTCCTGCCCGCTGGCCAACCCGCTTTTTCGACCGGAAAATTCGGCCCGACGAGTTGGTCGGAGTGGGCGGCCCGGCCGGCCTTGAAACCGGATTGCGATGTGGACAAGGCAGCAACGCGATGGATTGTCCTCGGCAATGGCAAGCCCGGACGTCATGGCGGATGGGAGTTGGAATGGCCCAGGGTCAAACCCCGGCAATGGTATCGGTTCGAGGTCGATTGCGACGCTTGGAAAATCGCCTCCGTTCATGACAATGCCCATGTCGAGTTGAATTTTTGGAAGGATGATTCAAAACGAAGCAACTGGCATCATGTGGAGTTTCAGCGCTCGTCGTCGGGACTGGTTCGATTCAGTTGTCTCGCGCAGGCACCGGAAGACACACAGAAAGTCACCGCGAGACTAATGCTGCGCTGGACGGACAAGGGCCGGCTCTCCTGGACCAATCCGAAATTGATTCCCGTTGACGCCCCACCCGAACGGAAGATCAAAGCGGCCATCATCACCGGCAAACCGCCCGGCACGAGCGTGGCGGCCAACATGGCGTTCACTCTCAAACTGATCCGGGAAGCGGCCAAGGCCGGTGCACAGGTCATCTGCCTGCCGGAAGTCATCACGTCATGGCGAATCAAGGATGCCGAGAAGGAAACCGCGCGGCCCATTCCCGGAACGGAGACGCGTCAGCTTGAGGCGATTGCCCGCGAACTCAACGTGGATGTCGCCCTCTCGATGAGTGAGATCGACAAGGACGGACTGATTTACAACACCGCCCTCTACCTCGATGCAAAGCAGGGAATCATCGGCAAGTATCGCAAGGTGCATCTGGCCGTCGGGGAACGTTGGCGTGGAATCACACCGGGTGTGGAGTTCCCTGTCTGGGAGACGGGTTACGGCAAGGCTGGGATGTTGGTCTGCTACGACAACGTCCACGCCGAAGGCCATCGCATCCTGTCGCAGAAGGGTGCCGAGGTGATCTACCTGCCGATCATGGGCGACCCTCGCGCAGTCGGCGATCGTGCCTATGAAAAATGGCTCCAGATCATGTCCGTCCGGGCGATGGACAATCACGTGTGGATGGTCGTGTGTCAGAATAACGGCGACCGCGGCGTCATTGTGCGTCCGGATGGTGAAATCATCACCAAGGTCGATCCGGGCAATGGTTTTGCCATGACGGAAATCGATTTGAACTTCCGTTACAAAAGCTGGATCGGATCCGATTTCCGCAATCGCAACTGGGGCGAACGCCGTCCGCACCTTTACGGCGAGCTGATTAAGGATCGGTGACTCACGGGGTACGCTAGGGCGTTCAACCCCGTAGGCCGGGTGCCCTCACCCGGCGTTTGTTCGCGACAGATTTGGTTCGCCGGGTGAGGGCCCCCGGCCTACAGTCACTGCAACCATCGGTTGGTATGAACATGAATACTTGATGAAGACCGAATGGCCCGAATCGGCTGCTTGCCCGATTCATGCAGGTCCAGTATTATTTGTCTGTAATGGGGAATTTGGAATCAGCTCGATTAACGGCGACCTAAACTGAGGTTGCCTCAAAAACTGTCGGACGGCAGCACACCTATATTATGACAACAGATTCACTCACAGGAGGGAGTAAAACGGAGCGTGCAAGCGCCTTCACACTCATCGAACTTCAGTCCTCTTGTTCGTGGAAACCCAAAGGTTACTGGCGGGTGTATTTATACGCTATTTTATACGGAATTATTGCAGGTCTTCTTGGCGGTGCGGAGTTTTTTATTTTGTATTGCTGCGTATTGGTCGTCGTTTTCGTGCTTGATGATTTCAATGAAAAGCGCACTCAGAGGCAGATTGGTTTGCTCATGCAGCTTGTTCAGGAATTGGAAAAGGAAAAATGAGACACATCCACGCCGTCGGTCCAGAACGCTCCTGCGAATTGCCACTGCACTTGGCGTACCAACGTTTCGTGAGAATAGCGACCCGAGCATCGCAGTCGCCAGGCATTACGCGACTATGGCTCACGAATTCTTCCGTCTCTTCAGGACATTGATCAGGGCTCAGCAGGAGCTTCGCCCCACCGATTGACCTGCTGCATAGCGGCCGCGACTACCCCTTCAGGTGCGTTGCGAAACAATCGCGAGTGGGATTCCACATCTCATCGAACAACACATGCCACGATCCTTCTCGCCGAGATTCAAGCGCAGGGCACTCGGCCTACGAGTGTCAATCGTTCGGTGGTGCGGACGTCAACCGCAACCAAGAGTCGGCAAAACCGATAATTGATTACCGTAGTTTCGATTCGACACTGCGGATCTGCTTTGGTGCGAAAGGATCCATCTCGATCTACACGGTTGCGGGCTCCTCGCGGGTCGTTTAGACTTTCTGACATGAGCACCCTTGCTGAGATTGAGGCCGCTGCGGACTCCCTCCCGTCCGAGCAGTAGCGGGAACTTTTCCTTTTTCCGCCACCCGGTTGCGCGGCAGCGGGCAGCTTCCTGAGCCCCGCGAGTTCAGCCGCGGGCAGATCGAATCCTGGATTGCCGATGACGAGGAAGGAATGCGGCGTTTTCAGGGGAATCGATGAAGCTGGCCAGATTGAGTTTGGCCTGAGAAAATATTAACCATTCGCACGTCACCAGAGTTTTATGAAACCACTACTCACACTCATCATCGGATTCGCTTTGGCTCTGACGAGCTTTGGTAACCCGGCCAAGGACACACCCACTGCTGAGCAATTGCTCACGCGCTCTTACGAGATTGTCGCCGACGTGTTTGTGCGCAATTTGAAGCAATTGACGCCGCCCAAGTCCGGGGAACCGAATCAGGAATTACTCCTTCGCTTCCTCAAAGAGAATCACGTTGAGATTCAAAAGCCCACAGTGGTAATTTTGGACCCAAAACGGGACAGGTTGCATGTTCGAGCAACGCAAGGCGACCAGGACAAGATTCAGACCCTGGTTGAAAAGATCACGAGGGCTCATTGAGTGTATTCCTGTTTCCTTAGAGACGGGTTGACGGCGAACCTTCGACAAGCGTTGGATATTACTGGATTAAGTCTGCCTTCCGCAATCGCAACTGGGGCGAGCGGCGCCCGCACCTTTACGGGAGTTGATTGAGGATCGGTGATTGGCCGGGATTGCGCCAAGGCGTTCAACCCTGTAGGCCGGGTGCCCTCACCCGGTTTCCGTGTGTTGCATTGCCCGGGTTCGCCGGGTGAGGGCACCCGGCGAACTACAAGGATGGCAACCACCCGTTTAATCGGAAAAGCTTTTCGCCCCCTACCCTTTCAGATGCTTCGCGAAACAATCGCGAGTCCGATTCCACATCTCATCGGACAACACATGTCCTGCTCCTTCCTCGATGTAGTAGCTGAAATTCTTTGCGGCACGCTGTTTCTTATACGCCTCCTGGATGCGTTCAACGCCAGCTTTCGCCTCGTCAATCGGGCTACCGCCGTCTTTCTCACCGAGGTTCAGGTGCAGCGCGCGCGGCGCGATGAGCGCTGCCATTTCGGGTGTGTCACCGTATTGCAGCCAGCCCGGAACGAAGTTGGGAAAGCAATGCAGCATGTGATGGTCGTGAATCGCCTTGTAGGTCGGCAGACAGCAGTTGCCGACCAACGCCTTCAGACGCGGCTCGAACGGACCGACCAGCCACGTGTGCGTCGAGCCCATGGAATGACCGTAACAACCGATGCGATCCGCAATGACCTCCTTGCGTTCACAAAGGAAATCCACAGCCCGGCGCATATCGAGAATGTTTTTCCACGCCATGCATTTGCCGTTCACGACGTAGCGCAGGAATTCAAATCGTTCAAAGTTTCCGCCCTTGAGTTTCTTCGTTGGATCCTGCCGTTCCTCGAAGCAAAGGGCATCCGGGCAAAGCACCACATAGCCTTCCTTCGCCAGTGCAACGCCGGTGTGATGCATCGGGTTGCCGGCCAGTCCGGCCGGTTCGTTTTTCCCGAGATGATACTGGCCATTATGCTGATGCCATATCGCAACAGCCGGCGCGGGTTTGCGGGCCGTGACGCTGTCCGGAATCAGCAGCAGTGCCGGCACGCGATCGCCCGGTTCGACTTCGTACGCGTAAGACTCGATGCGATAACCGTCCTTTTGCATCGTCTCGCGCAATTCGGGTTTGAGCGGGCACGGTTCTGGAAATGGGCCGCCGAGGCATTCCTGAAGTTTTTTTCGCGAAGCTTGAGGAGTCATGTTTGTGATGGGCTTGGATGGCGCGACAGACGCTGCGTTCAATCCGCCTGCGAAGGCGAGGCTCAATCCAGCCGCGCCAATGGTTCCATCCTGAAGAAACTCACGCCGATTGGGATTCATGACAGGATGATTCGCGCGAATTGCCGGGTTGCCAATCTTTTAGTTCGATTGGAGAACGCAACCGCGTCGATGGAGTGTGAGTGCAGCGACGAACATTGGAGAATCGAGAGGCTCCGCATAGCGTCGCTCCACCGGGACGATGGCGGCGTGCCCAAAACCTGGTGGGGCGACGCTATCCGGAGCCTCATTCATGTTTCCCGACGGTTTGCTCGACTTGGCTCCAAACATCCGGTATTTCCTTCGAAACGGGCGCATTCGGGTGGAGTCCCCTGGAGCGCGGCGTTTACGCCGCAGACACGTCCACCGGCAACCATCGCTACCGGTAAACGGAAGATTTCTGCGCCGCAACGCCTCTGCGGACTGAAGTCCGCGCTCCCACTGCAGGGCTCCGCCCGAATGCGCCCCTTTGAAACCGAAAGAGCCTACACGAAGCGTCCTATGGAAAAGAAATGGAAAATTGCCGGAATCAACTTCGACCACTTTCACATGGGCGACCTGTTGCGAATGGTACACGAACATCCGAGCGCCGAAATCGTCGGCATCTCCGACGAGCAGCCCGGGCGGATGGAGGAAGCGGTTCGTAATTTCGCCATCGATCAATCAAATGTGTTTGCCGATTACCGCGAGTGCCTCGAAAAAACAAAACCGGATATGGTGATTCTCTGTCCCGCCGCGGCCCGTCACGGTGAATGGACGGAGAAGGTTGCGCCCTTCGGTGTTCACATTCTCATGGAGAAACCTTTTGCCGCATCCGTCGCGGAAGCGGACCGCATGGTCGCGGCGATGCAGCCGGGCAAACAACTCGCCATCAACTGGCCGTTGCGCTGGGTGGCCAGTCATGTGACGACCCAGCGACTCGTTCGGGAAGGCCTGATTGGTGAAGTGACGGAGGTGCATTTTTACGACGGCAATCGCGGTCCGCTTTATCACGGCGCGGACAAGATTGAAAAGGAGCCGACGGCGGCCGAGAAGGACGCCAGTTGGTTTTATCAGCAGGATCAGGGCGGCGGTTCATTGTTGGATTACCTTGGTTACGGCACCACGCTCGGCACCTGGTATCACAATGGCAGAAAGCCGACCGAGGTCACCTGCATGGCGGATGAACCGGCAGGGTTGGAGGTCGATGAACACAGCATTACCATCGCTCGGTACGACTGCGGGCTATCGAAGTTTGAGACCCGCTGGGGAACGTTTACCGATCCGTGGATTCTGCAACCACAACCCAAGTGCGGTTTTGTCGTGAAGGGAACCGACGGCACGATTGCCAGTTACGATTACGAATCAAATGTTCGCGTACAGACCCGCGCCAACCCGGAGGGTTACGAAATCGAGGCAGAAAAACTGGAACCTCCATTAGAAAATCCCGTGCAGTATTTTCTCCATTGTTTGGACAACGATCAACCCATTGAGGGTCCACTATCCGTGGAGACCAGCCGTATCGGTCAGCAAATCGTCGATACGGCTTTTCAAAGCGCGAAAGCGAAGAGGACCCTTCCGTTGGTGGAGTAGGATTTACGACTCTTCTGAATGTGAATGTTTTGTACGTGATTCGAGTTACAATCGTGCAAATTTTGGCCGCATGACAAAGATTTGGACGTTGCACTGACATCCTCTCCCCGCGACGCAGGAGTGGGGAGAGGAACGAGGAGAGGGGTTCGTCACCATGAAACCTCCTCTCCCCGGCCCTCTCCTCCATTCGGATGAAGGAGAGGGAGTGGCGGCGCGACCGCGCTGGGTGTCTTGGTGTTCAAGCGTGGTTTCTCGATTGCAGCAATCCGGTTTTGACTCGCCTCGCAATCATCAGGCGGTTACATCGGTGTCCATCCGGTTCAATGACAGCCGAAACCGAAAATATTCAAGATCCTCCGAACGGGCCGCCGCCACCGCGCGGTAATGGATTTGCCCTGACAATGGTCGCTATCGGTCTGGTGGTTCTCGCGTTGTACGTGGTGAAGACGAGACAGGAACTCGCGTCGCTCGCCGGAAGAATCAGTTCGCCATCCACACCGATTGCTTCAGCGTCCACAACGGCCATCGAGACCAATCGCAATTCCAATGCCGCCGTGTTCAAGGCGCTGGATGAGATCATGAAAACGCTCGACCTGCTCTCCTCGAATCAGCAGGACCTCTACACCCGTGCCAGTTCCGCAAAACAGACTGACGCCGAAGCGAAGCCCTCCATCGATCAAGTGAAAGGCATTGGTAACGATTTGATTTACCTTCGTTCCAACCTCCAGGCCCTGGCCAATATTGTCACCGGACTGACCAACCGCCACGGGGTGACTCCGGCCTTGTCCGTGCAACTCACTGAACTCAACCGCCTCAAAGCCCGGCTTGCCGCGCTCGAGGCCAAACCGGAACCGTACTCGGCGGATGAATTGGTCCTGCTCCCGGCACCAAAAAGCATGGTTAAGCCCGCAGCCGGGAAACCTAATCTCACGACCGAACAGGCCATGGCGCTATCGAAGATCTCGCAGGAGGCCGACGCCGCGTTCAAAGCCGGTCAATTCGGCATCGCTGAACAAAAATATCAGGAAATCACCAGGTTCGATTCCGAGAACGTCATCAATCTTTCCAACCTCGCCGCAGCCCAACTGGAATTGAACAAACTTTCCGCCGCTGAGACCAATCTAGCGCGGGCCCTGGGAGTCGATCAAAATGATGCCGCAAGCCTGTCGTTACTCGGCCTGGTCAAGCTTCGCCAATCTCGATTGGACGAGGCGCTGGATCTGCTCAGCCGCTCTGCCCTGCTTGATCCGCGCAACGCAAAAGTTCAGAACTATCTTGGCCTGGTGCTTATCCAAAAAGGGCAGCGCAAGGCAGCGGAAACCGCATTTCGCGAAGCAGTGAAGCTGGCACCGGATTATCCCGTGGCGCATTACAACCTGGCCGTCTATTACGCCACGGCGAAGCCGCCCCTGCCCAGGCTCGGTGATTACCACTATCAGAAGGCGATTTCCGGCGGACAGCCCAAGGATGTAAAATTGGAAGTTCTGCTGGGTCATTGACCAAAGCAGGCGGTATTGGATAACAGTCCGCGCGTGTGGGAGTTTAACCTTCAGGTTTTCCAGACACGCCAAAGCGTGAACTCCAACCAGAATGCAGGATTCCGAAGTTGGGGAGCACACCCGCCTCGGGTGTGGCTGGCCGCGCCTCGCGGCCAGCGTTTTGCGCGCGGGACTGACACGAACGCTCGGATCGTTTCGGTCCGACCTGATTTTCCGCGAGGGCGCGGAAAACAGCGCCCGAGGCGGGCGCGCTCCCCGTTCCATTTCGGAGTTGGGATTAGTCACACCCGGTTCTGCTGTTCACAACCCAGTCGGGTGATCGATAAACCCCCACGGCACCTTGTATTTGCGCGAAAGGCACTCCGCCAGCGCTTTGACGCCAAATGTCTCGGTCGCGTAATGCCCGGCATAGAAGACATTGATGCCGAGTTCTTCCGCAAGCGCATAGGTCCAGTGAGGCCCTTCGCCCGTGATGAAAGTGTCCACGCCTTCCGCGGCGGCTTTCGCCAATTCGGCGCCCGCTCCACCCGTCACAATCCCAATCTTTTTACAGGTAGCCGGCCCACCCGGCAGGACCGTGGGCTTGAGACTCGTTGCCGCTTCCAATTGCCCGGCCAACACATCGCGTTTGATTGCCCGCGAGGTTTTCAATCCGATATTGCGTCCCTTTTCGAAAAAAAACGGCTCGGTCCTCTTGAAGCCCAGGGCTTTTGAAAGCTGCGCGTTATTTCCCAACTTCGGATGGCAATCCAGCGGCAGGTGCGAACTGTAAACCGCGAGATTGTTGTCGAGCAGGGTCTTGAGGAGTGTACGTTTCTTCCCAGTCCAAGGGACGGTGGCGTTCCAGAAAAGTCCGTGATGAACAATGAGCAAATCAGCCCGGGCGGCGATCGCCATTTCCACCGTGGCAAGACTCGCATCGACCGTCGCCGCAATCCGGGTTACTCGACCGTTATTCTCAACCTGCAATCCATTCCGGGCACCGGACCAGTCCTCGACCTCGGCGGTCTTCAAAGTTTTGTCACAAAAGGAGACGATTTGCTGGAGCGATGCACCGGCCATGGGTGGAATGAAAGCAGACCGGGAATCGAAGTGCAACTGTCGCCATCCGGGCTGCCGGTAGCGGTCCCGAGTCCCGTTCACGCCAACATCGGGCGCACTGCCCCCGGAGCGCGACTGTGTCGCAGACCAGTCGCAGCAAGGCTGGAACGACGAAGCGCATCCGAATTTTCCATCCGTGTTGCAGTGGCGGAGCTGCTGCGACTGGCTTTCAGCACAGTCGCGCTCCGGGGGCGGCCTTTCAATCCGGAAGGCGACGGAAATGTGACCGACCGGAGAACGTCTCAGACCCGGCGGCAACGTTGCGATGGAAAGGAACCGGAATGACGCGTTCGCCAGGGATTTATTGCTACGCCTGACTCGACAGCTTGCAATTGCCACGAAACGCCTTTACTTAATGAACAACATGCCAAGCCAAGCGCCAACGCCTGCCATGCTATCCCAGACTCAGTTTCGCCTAAGAATATGTAGGCCGATAAGCATGTCATGAGTGATTCAGCACCAACCTTTCTGATTCAGGCACTCGTCACGATTCTCGCGCTAGCGGCGATTGTTGGTTTTGTTGCGTGGCAGATGCGTCGCGACAAAAAGGAGTTCAGCGTGCTCCGAGTTCTCGGAGTCGCATTTGCCGCACTGATGCTTGGTTCACTTCCTTTCGCGGCTGTATTTTGGTGGCTTGCCCCGACCGACGCAGACAGACATAGCCCTTATTTGTTGGCGGCTGTATTCGTGCCGATTGGAGTGCTTGAAGTCTGGGGTATCATTTACGGTATTCGGAGACTACGAAGGAAGCATGAACGATTGTCGGCCTAACAGACGCTCCAGGCAACACCCGCCACGCCTCGCAGTTGACCGTTTATCAAAACTCGAACACCCTCGTTGCAGGCCACGTCCGTTTCCGGCGGCTGTGCCTGAGCTGGTCGTTCGGCCGCTTCACACGCCATGAGCTTCGACGTTTATCTCCAGAGCTTCCACCGAGGCGAGTTCGCCGGCATTCCCCGCCAGCGAATCCGTGACGCTTTCGGCGAGCACCTCACCGAGACTGAGCTGGACTACTGGCAGCTTCGATACGACGATGCGAATTCTTGCGACCTCAACCTCACAACTCACGACACCGACGTGAGCATGGTGCGAGGCTTCACCGTTCACAGGCCATGTGCCGACCAGCGGTTGTGGGATGCATTGGCTTCCATTCTCACTCTGGGCGACATCGTGCTTTACTTTCCTAGCGGCAGAGCGCCGCTTGTAGCACGCAGCACCGTAACGCAGCATTTGCCTCCCGACATGGTTGAGTCGTTGGGCCAGCCCGTAGTTGTCACGAGTGGCAGAGAGATTCAGCATGAGATTGAAGCGGCCTAACGAACGACGCATAGCTTTGATTCGGAGCGATAGCGGAGACATCAAAATATGCCCGGGTGAACCCGCCTTCGCTTTCAGCTACGGCGCGGCGGGCTTGACCCGGCGAACGGTCATCGCCTCCGACACCGGAGCGACCCTCACACCAGCACGTTGTGAACCACATGCCCGGGCACCTCGATGAGGTGAGGCTCGAAGCCCTGATGTGAAAGCAGGTGAGAAAATCAAGCCTGCATGCCTCGGAAACAGTGATCCTGAAAGTGGCAGTTGGATGAGCCACAAAGAACACAAGAAAACACAAAAATAAGCTCTCTGTGAGCAATCCGTGGCACAACGACAGTTCACCCTCCGGGTGAACATTGTCAGCCAATTGTCCGGCAGTTCATCGCCACGGATTTTACGACTCTTGGTAATTTTTGTGGCTTCCTGAACTGCCGTTTCAAGGGTGATTCGCATGATGAACCGGGGCGCGGAATTCATTCCGCTTCCGCTCCCTCCTGGAATCGCGATCGCCAAACAGATTCACGCGTTTTGCCCGGCTACGTTGAAGCGGACTAACCCGACTTGGCGGACTGGGGGATGGGAATGACCGAAATGGCTGGATTTCAC
>CALBIE010000241.1 GCA_937893495.1 uncultured Verrucomicrobiales bacterium
CCTGTGTCTGCTGCAATTAAAGGAACAGGTCTATCCGGGCGGCGATTCGAAGGATCACTGGCCGACGCTGGGACTGAACACGCTTCGCTGGGCAAAGAAACAGGGTGCCGTCGTCGGCCCGGCGCATTCGGGATGGGGATTGAGTCTGCCGGACGCGAAGTTGCCCAACTACCAGATGCCGCCGTTCGATGGCATCGGCGCCAACGAATACATCGTCGATGTCACTCACAACATTCCCGACCACACGGGGAAGCTGGTTCCGGCGGTCGATTTCATGTCCACGGTGGACACGCCCTATGTCTGGGAATTGAACATTTGGTATCACACGCTCAACGTCGGCTTCCGCACTCGTATCAGCGGCGAGACGGACTTTCCGTGCATCTACGGTGAGAAGGTCGGATTGGGTCGTTCCTATGTGAAACTGGACGGAAAACTGACGTATGCCGATTGGTGCGAGGGTATCCGGGCCGGACGAAACTATGTGGGTGACGGCAAGAGTCACCTGATGGATTTTCAGGTAAATGACGTGAAGGTCGGCGAAAACGGGAGCGAACTGCGACTCGCCAAGCCTGGCAAGGTATCGGTATCGGCGCGAGTCGCGGCGCGTCTCAATGAGAAACCCAATCCTGAATTGCGGGATCGACCTTACGACCAGAAACCCTATTGGGATATCGAACGCTCCCGCATCGGAGACAGCCGCAAGGTCAAACTTGAGGTGATCGTCAATGGCGAGCCCGTGTCACGAGTCGATTTCATCGCCGACGGCAAACAGCGCAACGTGCGACTCGATGTGCCCATCAGCAAAAGCGGTTGGGTTGCAATGCGAATCCTTCCCTCCTCGCACACCAACCCGATATTCGTCATCGTGGACGACAAACCGGTTCGTGCTTCAAAACGAAGCGCCGAATGGTGCCTCAAGGCCGTTGACCAGTGCTGGTCGCAAAAGGAACGCACCTATGCGGAAAACGAAAAGCAGCAAGCCCGAAATGATTACGCCCACGCGCGAGATGTTTATCGGCGCTTGATTGGTGAATCTTCAAAGTAACGAAATCGTGAAACTGTCACCAGCCGCTGATTCCTGAACGTAAGTTTGACTTGGACAAAGACGGGGCGAGTCGGCACGCTTTCCCTAATCTCACCATGTCTGGCTCAGGAAAAAGTTATCCAGCGGTCGCTTCCAGGGATGCGGAGGATACTGACCATCTTAATGGTAACTTGCACCTGGAAGATTTTGCGATTCGTTTCACCAGTTCAAAGACCGAATTTACTTTTCCGTTGGCCGATCTCGAACTGGAAATCGGAAATACGAAAGAGGGATTTGTCAGGTTCTCTCATCCCGCTGAACCCAATTCGGAAATAACTGTCTTTGGCAGAAAAATCCTCAAGGAACGCTGTTTCAAAACTCATACTCATCTTCGGCAACAAATTGAGGAATACGCTGAACGCGCCGAGGGCACACAACGCCTGGTTTCCACCGGCATGTTTTTCATCATGTTCATCGGCTTGTCCGCCTTGCTCGGGTGGTTGGTCGAGGCAGCCACTCCAAAACTAATCGGACAGGTCCCGGTCGCCTACGAACAGGAATTGGCCGAAGAAATCATTCAGGAAATCAAAACCTCCGCAAAATTCAGTTCGCACACCAACGCCGTTACGGAGCTCAACGATCTGCTGCACCAGATTTATCCGCCGGAGAAGCACGGAGATTACAAGTTTCGCGTATTACTACTTGATGAAGAAATCCCCAACGCCTTTGCCATCCCGGCAGGCAATATCTACGTATTCTCCGGGCTGATTCAAGCGGCAGAATCTCCGGAGGAAATTGCTGGAATTCTGGCTCACGAAATCGCCCACGTGACGAAGCGGCATGGATTGCGCAAGGTTATCGCAAATGCGGGTCCAGGGTTTGTTTTCAATCGAATCCTTGGAAACAAAAAGGGCACGATTGCCGCCCTTGCGGCTGGCTCACAGTTTTTGATTCAGCAGTCATTCTCGCGGGAATTCGAGAGGGAAGCGGATGATTTGGCGTGGGAATATCTGACGGTCGCGAATATCGACCCAAGAGGCCTCGAACGGTTTCTTGGTCGAATATCGATGATGACGGAAAGTTCGGGAATTGAACGAGCGTTGAGCAGTCATCCGCCTTCCCCGGAGCGGATTGAGAATCTGCAACAAAAATGGCTCGCAATGAAGACGAAAGACGGCTTCAGGAATCTCAATCCGATTACGTTGCCGGATTTGCCCAAAACCGATCTCCTGGACAAGATCGACAAACTGATTGGTCTGTAACCAGGCATGAACGGTACGCTACGCGTCATCTCGGAAAAGGACTCGGGCGAGTTTGCCATTGGCCCCGGCAGCTACACGATCGGGCGCTCGCAAAAATGTGAGATTCGCTTATCGCATCAGGGAGTGTCCCGCCAACACTGTCGATTGACCGTAGAGACGGATCGCGTTCGCGTCACTGACCTTGGGTCGTCGTTGGGCACGTTCATCGACGAGGAACCCGTGAGCGAGGGAATCCTTCGACCGGGCCGTACCCTGCGCGTCGGGAAGATCAATATGCTTTTCCAGCAAGACGAGAGTGAAAATTCACCTCAACAGTCAATTGTCTCGCCGGAAGTGACGGCAACAGAACCCATCAATGTTCAGGACGAACCACCCACATTACCACCACCTTCCAGGAAGGAGAATAAGACCTGTCAAAAACATCCACCACTGATCTTGAATCTGATTTGTCCGAAATGCAACGTGCCGTTCTGCGAAAAATGCGTTTCGGTTTTTGAAGTGGACGGGAAACAGAAACGTTTTTGCCCCTTCTGTAAAAGCACAGTCACGTCGCTCGAGAAACACAGTGCCGAGCGCCAACTGGCAAAGGTCAAAGCGGAGCGGTCTTTCTTTCAGGTTATTCCCGACCTGTTGGCCTACCCGTTTACCGCAGACGGCATCAGCCTCCTGTTGCTCGGCACTGTGCTTTATCTGGTGCTTGATTTTGCCGCGCTGTTCGATATTCGCGTGGCCATCATTGCCAGCGGTTATCTGTTCGCGTACATGCAGAAAATCATCATTTACACTGCGGCCGGAGAAGACGACCTGCCGGACTGGCCGGATTTTCGCGAGTGGTGGCTCGACATAGTGCGCCCCTGTTTAATGATGGTATGGACGGGAGCAGTATCATTCGGCCCGGCCCTGGTTTACATGATTTGGTCGGCACAATCAGAGACAGACATGCGAATGACGATACTGTTTCCGTTGTTTGCGTGGGGGCTACTCTATTTCCCCATGGCCTTGTTGGCGGTGGCCATGTCGGACAGCATGGCAATGGTAAACCCGTTGATTGTGATACCGGCCATCACCAGACTATCCAGTCAATACATGCTGGCGTGCGTCTTGTTCTTCGTCATGGTCTCCCTTCGATTCGTCATGGAGGGCCTGTTGAATCGATTTCTCCCGATTCCGATTCTGCCGACCATTATTGCCGGATTCATTTCCCTGTACTTTCTGGCGGTCGAGATGCGAATGCTGGGAACGATGTACTATTTGAACCGTCGCAAGCTGGGATGGTATAAAGGCTGAATCGCCGAACAACCGCGATTGAGTCCTGGAACGATAGGTCATAACCCTATTCCAATTCCCGTTTTATGTGGCAAACTTTAGCTGGTAAAACTCGGGACAGTAGCGCAAATTCTCCGCAATCCTTGGTCGGCCGCAGGCTCAAAGAACATAGCTGACGACGGATTTTCGCGTTACGATTCCGTAACACCGTTCGGCATGGGTAAGAAAACTGAGATCAGTAACCTGCTGGCAAAACTCCCCCGCCTGGGAGTCGGCCTGAGTTATCGCAGCCGGTTTTTCAGGGACGTGCTTCAGAACCAGCAAAGCCTCGATTTTCTCGAAATTGTCGCCGATGACTACCTCTTTGCGCCGATTGACAAGCTCAAGGAACTCGAAAGATTAACCCAACACTTCACGGTAATTCCCCATGCCCTTCGGCTGAGCCTCGGCACGGCTGAAGGCGTCGATGAAGCCTATCTCGATGAAGTTGCCGCACTGGTTCGGCGTTTGCGCCCACCGTGGTGGAGTGAATATATTGGTTACACTCGCTCCGGCGGAATCAACATCGGCCAACCTGCTCCGTTGCCGTTTAATCGACAGGCAATTGACGCCGTGGCACGAAACATGATCACTGTTCGCCGGCGAATCGCTGCTCCACTGATCCTCGAGAACGTTGATTACACTCTCGATGTTCCCGGGGGCGACATGTCGGAACCGGATTTTGTCAATGAAGTCCTGGCCTGGGGCGGTTGCGGCATGCTGTTGGACGTCTCCAGTTTTTGTTCACATGCCACCCGGCGAGGCGAAGATCCTCTCGAAGCCGCGAGCCGCCTGCCAAAGGATCGCATCGTCCAGTTGCAGTTCGATACCAGTCGGGAACCGCGCAGCACCAAAGAAAAACCGCCGCCACCAAACGAGGTATGGGGCGTCCTGGAATCGATCGTCAAGGAAGCGCCGGTTCGCGGTGTCGTGATCGAGCAGAACGACAAATTTGCGTCTTTTGAGAAACTGGTTGACCAGATTAACAACGTTCGCGAGCTGGGCCGAAGGCATAACCGATGGAACTAGCTTCAACTCAGGCCATTATGGCCCGGTTGTATACCGATTCCGATTTCCGCCGGCGTTTCTTCGAAAATCCAGTTGCCGTTGGCGGCGAATTCGGGCTGGGGCAAATCGACGCGATGGAACTGGCGCGAGTCTCCGAAGAGAAGGTCAAAGCGTTCACTAATTCCCTGCGTCGTCAGCGCTTGAACAAAGTGGCCCTCCTCATGCCGCTTTCCGCCAAAGTGCTCGACCGTACGTTTACCGAGTGCTTTCGGGGTTTTCTATTGGATAAGAAACCGCCCGCGGATGCCAGCCCCGCCGACGACTGTCTCTCGTTCTTCGACTATCTTGCCGATAAGATCCGAACCGACTCAATCGCGCCGCGCTGGACACTGGACCTGCTTCGTTTCGAACTTGCCGGCATCCGAGCCGAGTGGAAGGGAGCACGATTCCAATGCCTCCTGTTTCAATATCCGGTCACTCGCATGATTCGCGGACTTCGCAAACAACATTTCCCCTCTTCACCATTGCCCATACCAGGCATGGCACTGTGGTGGCGCTGGAAAAGTGACTCCGTGCTGCATTCCATCGCCTTTTGACCGGGCACCAGTTTTTCCCGGTCACTTTCCAGAACGTCACAGCATCTTTCCGAGATATCGACCGGTGTGAGAATGCGAATGGCGAGCAACCAATTCCGGCGAACCCTGACAGACAATCCGACCGCCCTGTTCACCGCCTTCGGGCCCGAGGTCAATGACCCAATCCGCTTCGGCGATCAGGTCCAGGTTGTGTTCGATCACAACCACGGTGTGACCCGCGTCAATCAGTCGTTGAATCACTTCCACCAATCGATGGACGTCCGCCATATGGAGACCGATGGTTGGTTCCTCCAGGATGAAGAATTTTGATTGTGAGCCGTTGAATCTTGAACCTCGAATCGCTTCAACCTCCGGGCCACTTTTCAAACCACCGAGAAGATGGGACACCAGCTTAACCCGTTGCGCCTCTCCACCACTCAAGGTCGGACTTGGTTGACCCAGTTTAATGTAATCAAGCCCGGTATCTTTCAACGCCTCCAATGCCCGATGGATGCGAGGCAACGCCTTAAAAAACTCCATCGCTTCGTAAACGCTCATTTCCAGAACGTCAGCGATACTTTTGCCACCATAAAGCACATCGAGTGTCTCCGGATTGAAGCGAACGCCGTGGCACGTTTCGCATGTCACGTACGCGGGTGGCAGGAAATTCATTTCCAGTTTCACCTGTCCCGCGCCGGAACAATCCGGGCATCGCCCCTGCGGACTGTTAAACGAAAACCGACCCGGGCCATAGCCCCGCAATCGGGCTTCCGGGGTCAGTGAAAATATGTTCCGGATATCGTCGAAGAACCCGACGTAAGTCGCCGGAGTCGATCTGGGCGTGCGACCAATCGGTGCCTGGTCCACCTCATAAACGGACGCGATGCTTTCGTACCCGGCAACCTTACCCATCGGCTTCGATTCGCCTTTCTTCGCCCCGCGTCCCCGTTTGGCCACCAGTGCATTTTGAAGGGAAGGAAGCAGACAATCCCGGATCAACGTACTTTTGCCAGAGCCACTTACCCCGGTCACAACCACGAAACGCCCGAGGGGAATTCGAACTGTCAGTTTCTTCAAATTGTTCAATGACGCACCGCTAAGAGTGAGACATCCCGAATCCTTGCCGAACGACACCTTCCTTCGTTTTCCGCGCGCCGGAAAGGATTTGCGCATCCGCAGGCATTGGCCTGTTATTGATTCCGGATGGCGCGCGAGTTCGCTGAGTTTGCCGGCAGCGACGACTTTCCCACCGTTAACGCCCGCGCCCGGCCCCAAATCGATAACGTAATCCGCGTGCCGCATGGTGTCCTCATCATGCTCCACCACGAGCAGCGAATTGCCACGCGCACGAAGTTGTTGCAACGCCTTGAGCAATTGGGCGTTGTCACGCGCATGCAGGCCGATGGTTGGCTCATCGAGCACATAGAGCACTCCACTGAGATTGGACCCCAATTGAGCGGCGAGACGTATCCGCTGCGATTCCCCGCCGGAAAGTGTCGGCACTCCACGACCCAGTTGCAGGTAGCCGAGCCCGACTTCGACCAGGAATTTCAATCGCTCTCGAATTTCGGGCACGATGTCGCGCGCGATCTCCGCGGCACGACCAGCGAGTTTCCAGTTCGAAAACCAATCGAGCCCCGCAGCTACATTGATTTCTGAAAAATACTCGATGGTCGGAGCCTCGTGTCCGCTCCCGATCTTATTACCTTTTCCCCGACGTGATTCTGCCGAGCGATTGTTCAACAATCGAACTGCACGTGCGAATGGATTCAGTCGTGCGCCCTGGCAGGTCGCGCAAGTTTCCCGCTCACCCTCTTGCCATGAAAACCATGATTCCTCAATCGCATCGGCACGAGCGCCACGATCGACATCGGGCAGATAAAACGTCTCCCCGAATCCACGGCAATCCGGACACCAACCCTGCGAGGAGTTGTAGCTGAAATTTTTGGGATCAAGTTGGGGAAACGACAACCCGCACTCAGGGCATGAACGTTCCATCGAATGGACGGTGCAATTCGCTTTCGCGTCCAGCGCGAACATTGTTCCTTTGCCAATCTTCAGAGCAGTCTCCGTCAGCTCCTGCAAAGTTTCCCGCGAGCCGACCTTACCCTTTCTTCCAGTTCGCCACTCACCAATCACCACTTCAATATCGTGCTCCTTAAACCGATCGAGTCGAAAAGGCTCTGCGGTTGATTTCATCGCTCCATCCGCGCGAACCCGGGAAAAGCCATGTTTCGCAGCCCATTGGGCGATGTTCGAATGAAACCCTTTCCGATTTCGAATGACCGGTGCGAGAAGCGTTACCGTTCCGCGCTCCTTGGATTCATTCTGCAACGTCTCGACGATTTGATCGCGGGTCTGAGGTGCCACCGCAATCTGGCACTCCGGACAGAACTGCGTACCGAGCCGCGCGAAAAGCAATCGAATGAAATGATAAACCTCGGTCACCGTCGTGACCGTGCTCTTGCCGCCACCGCGCGAAGTGTTTTGCTCAATGCTGACCGTCGGCGGCAATCCGGTAATGGTATCGACGTCGGGCGGCGACATTTGCTCCACAAACTGACGGGCATAGGCGTTCATCGAGTCAAGAAACCGTCGCTGCCCCTCGTTAAATATGAGATCGAAGGCCAGCGTGCTTTTGCCGGAACCACTGACTCCGGTGACGACGACAAACTTCCCGCGAGGAATCTCCACGGAGATGTTCTGCAGGTTGTGCTCACGCGCGCCGTGAATGACGATGCACTCGGAAGCGACTGGTTCGGATTTCTTGCGTCGGCTCATGAATAAAAGCACCCAAAGACCCAGGCACCCAAAGACCCAGTTTCTCCCCAGCCGATGCAGTTGGAGCGCGGAATCAATTCTGCGGAAACGTGAATGGGGCGCATTCGGGGGGAGTCGCCCCGCAGGAGCGCGGACTTCAGTCCGCAGACGCTTTGCAGTGTAGAAATCTTCCGTATATCGGTGACGATGGTTGCAGGTGGACGTTTCTGCGGCATGAATGCC
>CALBIE010000242.1 GCA_937893495.1 uncultured Verrucomicrobiales bacterium
GGTGATCGTAATTTTCTGTTCCTTGCCGGTTCCCAGATCTTTGGCGCTGACATGCAGGATGCCATTGGCATCGATATCGAATGTCACTTCGACCTGAGGCACGCCGCGCGCGGCCGGGGGGATATCGGTAAGATGGAACCGACCGATGGTCTTATTGTCACGCGAGAATTGGCGTTCGCCCTGGAGTACGTGAATCTCAACCGCTGGTTGATTATCGGACGCAGTTGAAAATATTTCAGACTTACGGGTCGGGATAGTGGTGTTGCGCTCTATGAGTCGGGTGAATACTCCACCGAGCGTCTCGATTCCGAGCGACAACGGCGTTACGTCGAGCAACAACACATCCTTGACGTCGCCCTTTAGAACACCACCTTGAATAGCTGCGCCAACGGCGACGACTTCATCCGGATTGACGCCTTGATGAGGTTGTTTTCCGACCAGTGTCCGAGCGGTTTCCACGACACGGGGCATGCGGGTCATGCCACCGACGAGCACCAATTCGTTAATCTGATCGGTCGAGAGCCCGGCATCGTTCAAACAGTTTTTGACTGGCGTAATTGTCCGTTCAAAAAGCTCATCGCAAAGTTGCTCCATTTTTGCCCGAGTCAGCTTGTGGCTGATATGCTTCGGGCCGGACGTGTCCGCCGTGATGAAGGGCAGATTGATCTCGTAAACCTGAGAACTCGAAAGGGATATCTTTGCCTTTTCCGCTTCTTCCTTGATGCGTTGGAGAGCATCCGGTTGGTTGCGCAAATCCATGCCATTCTCTTTTTTGAAATCGTCGAGAATGAAATCCATGATGGCGTTGTCCCAGTCGTCACCGCCGAGGTGGGTATCACCGTTAGTGGCTTTGACTTCAAATACGCCATCTCCAATTTCGAGCACGGAGATGTCGAACGTGCCGCCGCCTAAATCGTAAACCGCGATTTTCTCGTCCGCTTTTTTGTCGAGGCCGTAGGCCAGCGATGCGGCAGTTGGCTCGTTGATAATCCGAAGGACATCGAGACCCGCGATTTTGCCGGCGTCCTTAGTGGCCTGTCGCTGTGAGTCGTTGTAATAGGCCGGGACGGTGATTACCGCCTGGGTGATGGCCTCACCCAATCGTGTTTCCGCATCTGCCTTTAGCTTGGCCAGGATCATCGCGGAGATTTCCGGAGGGCTGAACTGCTTGGGTTGCCCGTCCACCTCTACTTCAACGGCGACATCACCGTTGGCTGCCTTGACCACACTGTAAGGGACGCGTTTTATTTCCTCGCTGATCTCACTGAACTTGCGGCCCATGAACCGCTTGATAGAGAAAACGGTATTCTTCGGGTTGGTTACCGCCTGCCGCTTGGCAGCCTCACCCACCAGTCGTTCGCCGTTTTTTGAAAACGCTACAATCGACGGTGTGGTTCGTTTTCCTTCAGAATTCTCCAGGACAACGGGCTCGCCCCCCTCCATGACTGCCATGCAGGAATTCGTGGTCCCCAAATCAATACCTAAAACTTTTGCCATGCTTTATCTTGCGTTAAAATTTCTGGAAGTGTTCATAGCAGATGGAATGCCGGGTGGGTGAAAACAGTTTAACAGGTTCGTTATCAAGGAATTATGGGTTTGAAATTTAGATTCTTTGTGAATTCACAAGGAAATGACTGTGACAACTTGGCGCGAAGAACAGCATTTGTGGCACAATGAGTGTCACATACTGCGGGTGCCGATTCTGCGGGTTGCCAACCTTATTGGATGCGAGTGGCTAGCGCCGCTGCCAGTAGGTCATGGAGTTCAGCGGGCATTCGGCGCGGTCGCCCCGAATCGCCTGTACAGGCGTGTAGAATGGTTGCCTTAACGAGTTGGCGTGCGGATTGGTTGATGATCCGATACTGAAAGGTCATCCGCAGGCGAGTCAGGGATGTCAATTGAACGGAAATGGTCAGTTCATCATCGTATTGGGCTGGTGCCCGATACTTTACCTGCAAATCCACGACCGGCATTTGCAGGTTCTGTTTTGTAAGGTCGCTCAGAGGCAACCCAATGTGACGAAAGAATTCTCCCCTGGCTTCCTCGATGAATTCAAGGTACCGGCTATAGAAAACGTGATCGCCAACGGTGACATCGCTATAGCGTACCCGCCGGATAAACTCGAAATTATGGCCTGACATTCAAGCCCTCAAATATGCTGAACCCGTTCGTTGCGGGAAGCAAATTCAGTGGATAATTGCGTTTTACGCGATGCTATTTCTGCTTTACCGTGAGGGCATGGATTGGCAGCAACCTGTCGCGTTGGCGATTGTCGCAGTGACCGCGACGGTAATGTTTCTTGCCCGGTTTCGGCGGCGGCGGGGACTGCATCATGGTTCCCCTTGTGGGTGCGCCTCTCGCCCGTCGGATAACCAGGGCAAATCCATTCGACTTTGTGGCCGGAAAGGCGAGCAGCCTCGCCTGGTCGTGAAGATGTAAATTGCCGACCAGCATCCAACTCCGCGATTAATTCATGCAAAAATCGAGTTCCGCCAAAGGCCTTTCCAATACCTCCTTTGTCACCCGTGCCAATCTGGAGTCTGACGCCGATCATTGGGTGCCGAGTACGGATGTCATCTGCACCGATGATGGCATCGTCATCAAAGTCGAGTTGGCGGGCATCAGAAAGGAGGACCTCGAGTTGACCATGGAAGCCAATCGAATGACGGTCAGCGGTCAGCGGCAGGACGAGATGAGGAGTACCAGCAAATGCAGTTTTCAGGTGATGGAAATCAATTATGGCACCTTTGAAACGACGGTCGATGTGCCAGATGGATATGAGCTTTCTCAGGCCAGGGCGGCCTATCACAACGGCTTTCTGCGAGTGGATATTCCGCGATCCAGCGCCGGTCCGTTCGATGAGGTGCAGGTATCCTGATTTTTCCGTAGCAGAAATCCTGAACGATTTGCCGCCAGGGTCATCCAAAAGGATGGGGAATCAATGAAGACGCCGGATACAGATTTTATTCAGATATTCAACACGTCAGGTGGTGATACCGCGTTGACTCGCGCTGGTGCCAAATCGCTGCCCGCCGTGATGCCGATTCTCGGTTTGTCTGATGTGGTGATTTTTCCAGGAATGATGACCCCCTTGCTGGTCGAATCGTCGGCGAGCATCAAACTCATTGACGATGTTGTGGGGGGGGATCGAATGGTCGGACTGATTCTTCAGCGCGATCCCGAAATTGACGAACCTAAACCTCAAGATCTCTACGAGTACGGTTGCGTCGCGCGAGTCATCAAGATGCTCAAATTCCCGGATAGCACCGTTCGGATACTTGTCGAGGGGACACGCCGGTTCAAAGTCGGGAAATACAGCGCAAAAACTCCTTATTTGAAAGCGCGGGTGGTGCTACAGAAAGATAATGTTGAATCATCCATTGAGTTGGATGCCTTGACTCGCAACGCTCAACGAGTTTTTCAGGAAATTATTGAACTTTCTCCGGCGCTGCCGGATCAGGTTAAGATCTCGGCGCTAAACTCGGAAAATCCGGCAAAGCTCTCCGATCTCATCGCGGCCAATCTGAATATGGATTTATCCGAACGCCAGCAGTTGTTGGAGACACTATCGGTCAAAGAACGTCTTGAGCGTCTGTTGCCGTTGCTGAATCGCGAATTTGAAGTGTTGACGTTGGGCTCCAAGATTCAACAGGAGGTTTCCACGTCAATGGCCAAGAGCCAACGCGATTTCTATCTCCGTGAACAAATTCGGGCCATTCAACGTGAACTTGGCGAAGAGGATCCTTCCGTTTCTGAAGTCAACGTCCTGCGCGAACGGATTGAGGAAAACCATTTGCCGGAAGATGTTCATCGCGTGGCGATCAAGGAACTGAACCGACTGGCGCAGACGCCTCCAAGCGTCGCTGAATACAGTATCTCGCGTAATTATCTCGACTGGCTCGTCAGCCTTCCATGGGGCGAATCGACGGCGGATAAAATCGATTTAGAAGAAGCTGGTAAGCTGCTCGACGAGCAGCATTACGGACTGGAGAAAGTAAAGGACCGATTGATCGAGTTCTTGGCGGTCATGAAACTCAAGGATCAACTCAAAGGGCCAATCCTGTGCTTTGCGGGTCCTCCCGGAGTTGGCAAAACCTCCCTTGGCAAAAGTGTTGCGAGCGCGCTCGGGCGCAAGTTCGCACGCATCGCCCTGGGTGGAATGCGAGACGAGTCAGAGATTCGTGGGCATCGGCGGACCTATGTTGGCTCCATGCCCGGGCGAATTATCCAAACGATGCGCCGGGTCGAAAGTAACAATCCCGTCATCCTTCTCGACGAGATCGACAAACTTGGCGCGGACTTTCGCGGCGATCCGGCGGCCGCATTACTCGAAGTGCTTGATCCGGAGCAGAACCGGACGTTTACCGACAATTACCTCGATGTGCCATTCGACCTCTCGCGAACATTGTTCATCACGACTGCAAATTGGCTGGAACCCATTATGCCGGCGTTGCGCGATCGCCTGGAAGTGATTGAACTGCCCAGCTACACTGCGGACGAGAAACTTGAAATCGCGCGGCGCCACTTGATTTCGAAGCAACTTGACGAACACGGAATAAAACCCGGCCAGGTTAAACTGCCGGACTCGACTGTGCGGAAATTGATTCAAGGATACACTCGCGAGGCGGGTGTTCGAAATCTGGAACGCGAGATTGCCTCTCTCTTTCGCAAGTCGGCGCGGCAGATTGTCTCGCGGCGTGGTCGCAAGAAAAAGATTACCGTTGGTATCAAGACACTGACGGAATGGCTGGGGCCGGTACGGTACGTGTCGGAAACAGGTGAAAACATTGCCGAATACGGCATTGCCACGGGGCTGGCATGGACTCCCGTCGGGGGTGAAATTCTCTTCGTTGAAGTGACGCGTATGCCGGGTAAAGGGCGCCTGATTATGACCGGTTCGCTCGGTGATGTGATGAAAGAGAGCGCCCAGGCAAGTTTGAGTTATTTACGGAGTCAGTCCGATGCGCTCAAAATCGACCTGTCAGATTTTGAGCAGTACGATATTCATATTCACGTGCCATCTGGAGCGACGCCGAAAGATGGCCCCAGCGCTGGCGTGACCATTCTCACGGCATTGGCTTCGCTTTTTTCACGCCGACTCGTTCGTTCTGAAGTTGCGATGACGGGCGAAATCAGTCTGCGGGGGCGAGTTTTACCGGTTGGCGGGATCAAGGAAAAAGTCCTCGCGGCTGTGCGTGCGGGAATGACCGAAGTTATCCTGCCGGAACGCAATCGGAAGGACTGGGGTGAAGTTCCCGAAAAAGCGCGACAGGGAATCAAGGTGAATTTTGTGCGCCACATTTCGCAAGTACTGCCGCTGGCCCTGAAAGGGAAATAGATCATGATTGAAATTAAAAACACGACGAAGAGATTCTTGGCTGGATTGGTTTTATTCTTTTTAACCTCAATTGCGATCTCTCCACGGACGAATGCGGCTGGCTTCGACAAGAACTATCTTGCGCAACGACAGGCAGGCGCGGATTTAGTATCGCGCATGCGGGACCTGCGGCCGGCTCGGAATAATACCAGTACCGGGTTGATGAAGATTCGTCACCCGGGTGGCAACCTGATTGAAGTTCCCGTATTGATTCGAACCATCGTCACGCTGACCAATTGGCAGAGTATCTACGCGACCACGACTTCGCTCCCCTTGGTTGTTGTGCAGTCGCACGAGGGTCCCAACGAATACAAGCGACTTCGCACTGCTGGCGTTGGACCTGTTCCAAATCTGGCTGGAGCCACGGTATTGTCGACTCCGTTCTATCCGTTTGCCGGTTCAGAGTTCTGGTTGTTCGACCTGGGTTTGGGGTTTGTTCAGTGGCCTGACCAGCGGGTGACCGGGACATCTATCCGAAAGGGGCAACGCTGCCATGTCCTCGAAAGCTCAACGCCTCATCCAGCGTCTGGCGGCTATTCCCGTGTTGTGAGTTGGGTTGATCTTGATACCCTCGGTATCGTTCACGCGGAGGCTTATGATGCTCGCAGCCGTCTGCTGAAGGTTTTCGATCCAAA
>CALBIE010000243.1 GCA_937893495.1 uncultured Verrucomicrobiales bacterium
ATAGTGATGTGGTTGGCCGGACTCCAGACCCCCGGCCCACTTGAAGCGGATGTTTTCGACACCCGCCTTTTCGATACGGGCAAGATCCTGATCGGCCAGGTCTCGCCGAATCCGGAGGACATGTTCCCGAATCAACCGCATCAGTAATTCGCGTTGATGGGCGTTCATGTTTGATGTGGGCAGACCATTTGGATTGCCGCGTTCAATCTTGCGCCGATTTCCGGTGGTGAGTCCGCCGACGGTTTCCGTCAGGAAATCGGGAATCTCGCCGAATCCGATTTTACGTTGCTCGGCCGAGAGGGATTTCCCGAGGGCGCGGCCGAGTTCCGTTTCCTGTTTCAATACCTGGAGGCCAGCGCGCGGTCCATCCGGCACGGTGGCGGGGATTACGCCGAAGAACGACGGTGTCACCGAGATCCACCGGCCGCTCACGACCGTGATGTTCAACGACAGGTGGAAACCCTCAACCCGATAACCCCATGTTCCCTTCGGATCGGGATTCCCGAAGATGGTGAAGTAAAACTGATCTGAATCCCGATAAGCATTGGGTTTTTCATCCGTGGCACGGAGGTAGTCCCCCAGGCTCATGATCGTGAGCGCTTTTTGCACGCCGTCGTGGCTCAGGGCCGCATTCATCAGGGCATAGCCCAGTTGCCGTTGTCCGTCCTTGAGAGCCTTCAGAGGAACGCCACGTCGGGAGATGGGAAAGAAGTGCATGTTGCCGCGTTCGGCATCCTGAAAAAGATACTTGGCCTGCATGCCTTCATCGAGCGCGTCAATGAAACGCTGTGCGGCGGTCGCCATCTCGCGAGCGATCTCCGGTGAGTCAATGGCTCTGGGTGGTGGGCTCGTCGCGCGGTTTTGCGCCGCGACGGAACACTGTCCGACTGCAAGAGCGACAAGGAGGGCAAGGATCGGGAGGCTCGAAGAACGGTTCATTCTGGGCATGCCCATTTATATGCCCTGTTGCTGGACATCAAAACGAATTCTTCTCCTGTCTGATTTGCTTTCCGCCCAACGAGGTGAGCTCAGCGCCCCGGCCCATGAGGGCATCGGGTTGCAACCGCGACGCGATGGCCGGGTTCGCTGTAGTGCATTCGTTGGGCCGCTCGTCTGTCATTTGGAGACTCGGGCCGCGTGTTTTCGGAGGACGGCTGCAACCGCGTCGTTGTTGTTTGCAAGCGCGTCGTCCAACGGCGTCTGCCGGCGGTCGCCACGGGCGGGTCGGCTTACATCGGCTCCGCAGGCAATCAGTATCTCAGCGGTTCTCCGATACGCCTCAGGGTCGCGGGCTCCCCGAGTGGAGCCACCCATCGCCGCAGCGTGAAGCGCGGTCGTTCCTACAATGGCGTCCTGGTTGACATCAGCGCCGCGCCGCAGAAGCAAATCAACGGCCTCGGCACTGCCGGCGTCCGCAGCCCATGCGAGGGGTGTCAGCCACCAATCACCAGCGGAATCGTTCACGTTTGCGCCCAGCTCGATCAGCCGCTCACACAACTCCACAGCGTTGTGGTGAGCGGCCCAATGAAGCGGTGAGGCACCGTGAAGCTGTCCCGCTCTGTCCGAATGTGATGTAGCCAATGTTGGAGAGGCGTTGAGCATGTTCAACGCCTCTGGGATTCGACGATCCCGGATCAACTCAATCAATGTATCGACGTCTTTCATTTGTGGTGGGTGGTCAAGCGGCCTACGAACGTCGAGGTCAGCGACGGGAGCCGGCCGCCGATGACGTTCGATTTGTCTCTGAGCGAATCGGTTGGCTCCCGCTCGCTGCTCATTTTCGGTGACTCCTGATCTTCGTAGTTCGAGGGAATCAAGTGCTTTGCAGGCGTCCTCTGCTTTCCACATCCCACGATGGCGAGAGAAACCAAGATCGCGATTGGAAGGAATTTCATGCCAGCGAACGAATGAATGAACAGAAACAGTTTTATCCCGGATTCAGATCATATCTGTCGAGGGGAAACGAGGTAAGGCCGGGATTCTTCCTCTGGTGTTCCTTATCTTTCACTTGGAGCGAAACGACTCCGTGCGAGCCAGTGCTTTGATTGCCCCACTGAGGGTATCGTCGTGGGCCTTTATTTCAGTTGCGACGCCGTCAATGGTTCCTCGGTCACCGGGCTGAGGCGGGCGTCCCAGCGCGTAAAGGAACAATTTCTCAATCAGTGCCCGGCGAAATCGGTCGTCCTGTTCCCTGAGCAGTGATCTGAATTCTGCGAAATCCGCGAACGCACGGCCATTGGGCAGCTTGCCGCTGGCGTCAATTGGCGGCGTCTTGTTGCCTCGAAAATCCTCGCCGTTCTGGTGGGTGCGCCAGGCGCCCGTGGCGTCGAAGTTTTCGAGCGCAAGACCGTATGAGTCGATGCCACGATGACAACTGGCGCAGGCCTCAATCTGCTGGTGTTGCAGCAATCGCTCGCGAACGGTCAGCCGCTTGCCTTTGATGTTGGGCTCAACTTCACCGGCATTGGGCGGCGGTGGATTTGGAGGATCGTTGAACAACACTTCGCGGACGTAAACCCCGCGATTGACCGGTTTGGTGCGAATCCCATCCGAACCGCGCAGGTGAATGCCCGCCTGACCGAGCAGTCCTCCGCGCGGCGAATCCTTCAGCAGAGCAACCCGGCGGAAGTGATCGCCTTTCACACCCCTGATTCCGTAGAACTTTGCCAACGGCTCATTCACCATCGCGAAATCGGAAACAAGGAAGTTCATCACGCTCAAGTCACGCCGCAGGATTTCTTTAAAGAACGAAAGCGTCTCGCCGACCATGTGTTCGCGCAGTACCGGATTGAATTCGCGATAGATTTTCGGGTCCGGCGTGAAGTTCAGAAATTCCCCGGTCTTGAGCCATTGCGCGGCGAAGCCATCGACCAGCGCCCTTGATTTCGGATCATCGATCATTCGTTCAACCTCGCGAGCCAACACCTCGGTATCGTTCAATCGTCCGCTGGCGGCGAGGTCGAGGAGCCGTTCGTCTGGCATGCTGGACCAGAGGAAGTAGGAGAGACGTGACGCCAGTTCGAAAGCCGTCAGATTGCGTTCGTGCTGGTCCGCGTTTGGTTCCATCAGGTAAAGAAACGACGGCGACGTGAGCACGTAAATGAGACCGAGTCGAATGCAGTCCTCGAAGCGGGTTCCACGTGTGAGTTCCGTCTGAATCAAATCAGTAATGCGGTCCACTTCCTCTGTTTCAACCGGACGACGAAATGCTTTCGGAAGAAAGCGGGTGAACATCTCACGGGCATATTCGACGGTTTTTGGTGAATCGGCGGGCCTAAAAAACAGGGTCTGATGACTCTTCGGTGGCCATTGGTCGTGGAGCGGTCCCTCAATCTCGATCCAATCGAGAATCAGTCGTGGCGCCTTGTCCGGATGCAGGAGAATCGCGGCCGGCCGATTGCCGCCGGTCCAGCCTTCGGACTTCATGCGCGCCCGGAGGCGGAGTGCTTCAGCGTAGTTGCCCGCCTTCGACGCGGTATCCATCTGCTTGTGAAAATCCCAGTAGCGAGGCATGCCGACGGAAACCTTTGCGCTGCTCTCCCGGACCAATCCCGCCTGGAGGTAAACGCCGCTGGCGCCGGGCAGCGCGACCATGGGACGCGTCGCCTCATAGACCTTTGGCTGGTCGGGCGGCGCGAGGACTTCAGTGCGGATGAGGTCGCCCTCCCGCCCATTGATTCGCGCGACGAACATGGTCAAGGGCTTGCCGCTTTCGCCCGGGTCTGCCGCGGCCCTGATACGGATGGTGTAGAATCCATTGACCGGAAACATCTCGGTCGTTCCCGGGTAATGCAGTCCGCGTTCCGCGCGTGCAGCTCCCGAGAGCAGGCGCACCTCGTTTTCCAGGCAATACGTTCCCGAATGTCCGCACACATACGAGTGATGCCCGGGTTTGGCCATGTCCTCCCATTCAAATCGCGTTCGCTTGGTCGGAAATCTGGGCGGGCCGGTCACAATCGCCTTTTGCGCGATGCGTTTCGCCGCCTCGTAAAATCCTCCCAGCAGCGATGGATCGAGCATCAGCGCGGACCCGACCTTGTCGAACCCGTCATACGTCGGGTCGGGTGGCAACAGTTCCGCCGGGTCTTCGCCGGGCAGAAACTTAATACCAAGCAAATCCCGGATCGTGTTGGAAAACTCGGTCCGATTGAGGCGGCGAAGCAGTACTTTGCCATCAGCCGCGATAGCGCGCTCCGTGGCGGAACGCAGATTCGTTGCGATCCAGTCGGCGACTGCGCGAACATGCTCGGGATCAGGGCGCGGTTCGCCTTCCGGGGGCATCTCACCGAGGTTGAGATTGTCCATCACTTCGACCCAGGTGGAGACATTCTTCGTCGTGTCGAAGTCAGGCGTCAACTGGTCGAGTCGCAAATCTCCCTTTTGCTTTTTTTCGCCATGGCAGCGAATGCAGTGCTGATCGAAAAAGGGGATTATCGATTGGCGATGAAAATCAGTCTGTCCACTGGAGGGTGCTGCCCGACCAATCGAAATCAGTGCCATCCAGGTGCATAGGCTCCTTGCCGCTAAGGTGGACAGATTCCGTTTCATTGGCTTGTCTTTCTTCTACCAGCATTGCGCATCCCTCGGCAACTGCTTCGTGAATTGGTCTCCCATGGCAAGCCCAGCGGTGGTTTGCGATTGTGTCGAACGGTTCGCTCGAACATGGAACCGTCTTCATACAACATCATTCATTAACCAGAACGCACGTGGTGCCGTGGTGCTCGCGGGTGTTCTGGCGCGAAGCATGATCATGGGCCGGATAATCTTTCGCCTCACGGATTTTCACAGGCGGATACTGCACGACGTTATTTCGTGATGCCTGACTTGCCGGGTTGTCAATAGAGCGTGAAGGATTGACGCAGTGGCGTCGCCGGCAAGAGCGATTTAATCAATCGGGCCGGGCGACCGGATGAAGGTGGAATCGGGTCGCGAATCCGGGTGCAGACCGCGATAGCCGAGAATAAATTGTGAAACGATTTGGCGATGAGCGGCGAATCAAACGTGTCAAACTTCGCTATTGCAAACGGGAAGAAGGGAAAACCTGGAAAAAGTAAGACCCGTTTATGTCACCCTGTCTTTGTTCTCATTCAGTCTCCTCCCGTCTCTACCAGTCGGCAGTTTCGGTTCGGTTCAATACCCCTCCAACTCGAAGCGTCTCCTCACGTTTTTACCGGCCGGTCTCAGGTTACGCTGCTTGATCGTCGTTCGGGGAACGTGACCGCTTTTACAAAAAGTATTTCCGCCACCAGGACGCACGCTTTCGCCGTTTTGCCAGTTCGGATTTGGCAACATGGCAGAGACTTTTCGCACTGAAATGCACATCACGCTCGCGGGCGTATTGTTCTGCTATAGTATCGTAATCCTTCTCCGTGTGACCCTGATGATGAGCGTATTCGTTAAGTCTTTCGTCTGGAACACAGTCAACAACCGTTTCCAGCATTTGAGCGGCCAGTTCATACTC
>CALBIE010000244.1 GCA_937893495.1 uncultured Verrucomicrobiales bacterium
GTATTAGCGGGGCATATTCCAATCTACGAATGGCCTGGGAAACTAACAAAACGGGTTGGTCGTGGAAAAAGAATTATTCTAAAGTCGCCCCCGAGCAATGCGCAAACTGACTCCATCAGATATTCGCCGCCGGAAATTCGGTCTTTTCTGCATCTGCGGAAGCGTTTTGATGGTGATTTGGGGATTCACGGCCCTGAAAACTCATCTGCGGCAGTTGGCGTTTGTATTGTATTGGCTCGTCTGCCTGTGTCTGGCGTTTATTGCGATGATGACTGCGCTCTGGGATATGAGGGTCATCTCGCGCCGGGAACGGATCGAGCGTCAAGAGCGGAGGGAACAAACTTCGAAACATTTGCCTGAATCAGAAGGGGAATCAACGACGTCCAAAAAACACTCGTAAGTGGTTTACCGATTCGGAATTGAAAGTGTTCCCTGATTATGCCATACTCCGCATGGAAACGCCAATGAGTGCATCCGCTGCCAGTCCCAAGCAGCTTGCTTTCAATGAAAGCCAGAAGCGGGCCTTGTTGACCCTGCTGACGGACGACGACCTCGAGGTTTATTACTCCATTCGCAATACCATCGTTGAGCAGGGTGCCGGTGCTCGTGATTGGCTCAAGGATCATGCCCTGAGCAGCGACCCCGTGTTGCGCCGACGTTCGCAGGAGATTGTGGATCACTTCGAACGTCGCGACGCTGATAACTCATTTCTAATATTCTGCCTGAAAAACGGCGAAGACCTCGACGTGGAGCGCGGTGCCTGGTTGCTCTCAAAAACTCAATATCCACAGATAAATATTTCGGCCTATCACGCGTTATTGGACAGTTATGCCGGCGATTTGAAGGATCGGATTGATTTTGGCGCGCGACCGGACCGGATTCTCGCCACGATTAATTACTACATTTACCAGGAACAGAAGTTTCTGGGGAATGTGAAGGACTATTATGATCCGGACAACAGCTACCTGAGCATGGTGGTCGATCGCAAGATGGGGAACCCCATCAGCTTGAGCCTGCTTTACATTCTCGTTGCGCGCCGGCTGCATTTGCCCGTCGCGGGAATCGGCATGCCAGGTCACTTCATCTGCCGCTTCCAGTCGTCACGCGAGGAGATTTACATTGACCCTTTTCGCAAGGGGAAGTTGATGACGAAAGGGGAATGCATGAAGATCCTGATCCACAGCGGTCATGACTACCACGAGGGCTTTCTTTCGCCCGTTACGCCGCGGCAGATCCTGAAGCGGATGTGCTCGAATCTTCACCACACCTACACCACCCACGACATGGCTGATGAGGCCATGCGGTTGCAGCGGTATATGGTGGCGCTGTCGAAGTAGGTTCGACTATTTCTTCCCGACCTTCTCGAGCAGTTTTTCGATTTCCTTGTCCATCGTCTCACCACCGGGAGAACCAACCCATTTTTTGTGGATGTTGCCCTCGTGATCGACAAGGAAAAGGGTGGGCCAGCCGCGCACGTTGAATTTCGAGGCAATGGGGCCGCCAGTTTTGCCGCCATCGAACCACGAACGCCAGGTAATGTTTTCCCGCTTAAGCGCGGCGGTGACTCTTTCCTTCTTGTCACTGTTCACTCCCAACAGAACGAACGGCTTGTCTTTCATCCGCGCAACGAGCGACCGCTCGTGGGGATACATGGCTCGGCAAGGCGGTCACCAATCGCCCCAGAAATCGACCAGCACCACTTTGCCTCGATAATCACTTAGCTTGAATTTTACTCCGTCGATATCTTCACCCTCGATCTCCGGCATCGGTTGCCCGGCACCAAGTTGTTTCATGTCGAAGATTTCCGCCTTGGCCATTTCACCAAACGTCTTTCGACCGCTTTTTACGGTGCCGTATTTTTCGATGAGTTCCTGAAAGTGTTTCTCAGCCGCTTTGGGATCGCTTTCCTTTTTGGATTGCGCCATCGCCAGCAGCATCTGGCCTTTGACTGTGGGGTCCGTGGATTTTTCCATCAATGCCGCCATGAGTTTGCGAGCACCGGCGGTCTTCGAGTATTTGAGCCTGGAGGTCAGCCGCGAGATGCGTGAATCCTTTAGATCGCCGTCGGCGAGAATTCCCATCGCCTCGCCGCCTGCATTGCCGCAGTAGTCGTAAGTCGCGGCCCAGATCAGGGCATCCGTGGCGGCCTTCGTTTTCGGATTGGCTTTTGCCAACTCGACCATCTTTTTGCCGATGGTCGCGGGATTGGGAAATTTTTCTTTGTAAACCACCTGCTTTTCCGCAGTGGTCTTGGCCGCGCGAATCGCCGTGGAGTATTCTTTCACCAAATCGGAATGTTGTTTGGCGAGATTTTTGTAGGCTGCCTCCGGTGATTTTTCGGACTGAGCGGAGACGCTGAATGCAGGTCCCATCGTCAGCCCGAAAACCAGTGCAAGGCCGGTCAGGGTTTGAGAAATATTTTTCATATCGATAAGGGTAGGGCGAATTCTGAGGGGAGAATAGGCCTGTTAAGCACTATTTGTCGTGATCTTTTTTCGATAATTCAAATTGCCGGATACGCGGCAAATCGTCGTGTTTTTCAGTGCTTGAGACCGACTATGACGGATCTGCGCAACGGGGTGGCTGCTATTCCGGGTGTCGAAACGTGCCGGTCCGCAGTGGGTTGGTTTTGCCTTGCCGCGTGGTTGATGCTATCGCTTTGCTCGTCGCGTTTGAAGATCCAATGAAAAAGACCATTGTTGCCATCCTATTGCTTGTCGCCGGTATCAAATCTTACCCGGCCAATATTTTGATCGAAGCGGAGAGTTTCAAGGACCACGGTGGTTGGAAACTCGATACTCAGTTTATCGAAAACATGGGTTCGCCGTATTTGCTGGCTCACGGAATGGGCACGCCCGTGAAGGATGCCGAGACCATCGTGAAACTTTCCAAAATCGGCCAGTATCGGGTGTGGGTGCGCACGAAGGATTGGGTCGCGCCCTGGAAAGCGACCGGAACCCCCGGCAAGTTTCAACTGCTGATCGATGGCAAAGCGCTTGCTGAAACCTTTGGCACCAAGGGCGCGGAATGGCATTGGCAGGATGGCGGAACAGTTGCTGTTTCCAAAAAGGAAGTACAATTGCGATTGAAAGATTTGACCGGCTTTGCTGGCCGTTGTGATGCCATCATGTTGTCTGACGAATCGGGCTTTGTTCCACCGAATGACAGCCTGCCAATGGCCGAATGGAGAACGCGATACGCAGGACTGCCGGACAAGCCCGAGGAATTCGACACTTTCGATCTAGTAGTGGTGGGTGGTGGATACGGCGGACTTGGTTCCGCTATTTCGGCGGCGCGGATGGGCTGTCGTGTGGCGCTAATTCAGGATCGCGGGGTGCTGGGTGGCAATGGCAGTTCCGAGATTCGTGTCTGGGCCAAGGGCAATACGCGGCGTGGCAAGTTTGTCCGGCTCGGCGAGATTGTCGAGGAGTTCGCCGACAACGCCAAGGCCTCACCCGGAACGTTCGAAGAATTCGGCGACGCGCAGAAAGAAAAAATCGTTCGGGCGGAAAAGAATATTTCCCTGTTTCTTCATCTCCACGCGTTTCGCGTGGAGAAAAGCGGAAGTCTGATCAAGGCCGTAATCGCTTTTGATACCCGCACCGGGCGCATGAAGCGATTCACTGGCCGTCTGTTCGCCGATTGCACCGGGCACGGTTTTATCGGCCTGTGGGCCAACGCGGACAACTCCGTGCGTCTCAAGGATCATTTGGGGATGAGCAACATGTGGCGCTGGGAAAACTCGCCCAATCCCGTCCCGTTTCCGAAAACCCCATGGGCACTGAATCTCACCATGCAAGACTTTCCCTATCCACGCCGCTTCCACGCCGAATGGTTCTGGGAAAGCGGTTACGACAAACATCCGCTTGAGGATCTGGAACACATTCGCGATTGGAATTTTCGCGCCATTTACGGGGCGTTCAGTGCGATGAAGAACGACCCCGAAGCCGCCGCGGAACATCGCAACGCGCGATTGGTCTGGGTGGCCCATATCGGTGGCAATCGCGAATCCACCCAACTGCTCGGAGACGTCATTCTGACTGAGGATGATATCGTGAACAAACGCGAATTCCCCGATGGAACCGTTCCGACCACGTGGTCTATTGACCTGCATTACGCCAAGGAGGAATACGCGAAGAAGTTTCCCGACAACCCGTTCATCTCCAAGGCGGTGCACGGCAAGGGCGTGGATCGGCAGCGCGGATATCCGCTGCCGTATCGTTCCTTTTACTCGCGCAACATCAACAACCTCTTCATGGCCGGGCGGAACATCAGTGTCACCCACGAGGCGCTCGGGACCATTCGCGTGATGCGCACCGGCGGGATGATCGGCGAAGTCGTCGGCAAGGCGGCGTCCATCTGCATCAAAAACGATTGCCTGCCCGCCGCCGTCTATCACTCGCATCTCGACGAGCTGCTGCATCTTTGCCGGCTGACCGGCGTGACCCGTCGCGACACGGTGGACGGAGATTTTTACGTCGCGAAGGGTGCCGCAAAACTGCCTCCCGTAATCGACGCCTATCTGGATCCCGCCAGTCTTCCCGGTATTGTGATGGACGACACTAAGGCGAAGCATTCGAAGGGTTGGACAAGTGGGACCGGCTTGAAAAATTACATCGGCGAGCATTACCGCTATGCCGGCGCGAACTCGGGTGCCACTGCCACCTATGAAATCCTGGTTCGCGAATCTGGAAAGTATGACGTCCGTTTCGCCTACCAGCCCCATCAGAACAGGGCCTCAAACGCGAAGGTGACCGTGACCTGGCCGGGCGGCAGCAAAACGCAAACGATTAACATGAAGGAGGCACCACCTTTGAAACCCAGTTTCATTTCGCTGGGCGTCTTCGACCTCGTTGCGGGAAAACCGGTGATGGTCGAAATCTCGGCCGCTGGGGCCAACGGGAACATTCATTCTGACGCCGTCCAGGTTCTCAAGGCACAGTGACTCCAACCGGAGCGCGGCATTCATGCCGCAGAAACATGGCAATGGGAACCGTTTACGAACCCTCACAGCGCATTGGATTGGCGAGAGCCTCTGCGGGCTGAAGCCCGCGCGCCGATTGCATTGGGCATCCGATCGTACCCTGGTTTGCCCGTGAGATCAGTGGGCTTTACGCTTCGTCGAATGACACGTATCGTGGCGCCAAGCCCGACATCAGGAATGCCGGTCATTGCATGGTTAATCGAGAATGAGCGACGCAACCGCCACTGATTCAGATTCATCCTCCGCTCATCCCCAGGCAACTGCGCAATCGGCGGTTCCGTCCCGCATCCGGCCAATCCTGCTCCAACTTTATCGCGCCGGAATCCTGCTCGCGATCTGCTGGCAGGTTCGCGAGCACCATGTCCACCTGCGCATCGAGGGCGATGCGCCGATGGAACTTGCCGAGGCACAGCGCTTTCTCACCAATGCTGCGTCATTGAAAGCCGATCATTCGCCGCTCGCCGGTTTGCGCGTGTTTGACAAGGACGGCGTGGAGATCGGTTACGCCGTCCGCACGATGCCGGCGGCTTCGCACATCATCGGTTATGCTGGCACAACCGACACACTGGTTGTTCTTGGCGCGGACGGCGGGGTGCTCGGAATGAACATCCGGTCCAGCGAGGACACCCGCAGCCACGCCGAGGACGTGATGCTCGACTGGAGTTTTAAGAAAATCTGGAACGGCAAAGTCTGGGCCGAGGTGGCGGAAATGGATGTGAAGCGGGAGGGAATCGAAGGGGTGTCCGGTGCCACGATGACCAGCATGGCTGTCGCGCATGGTATCGTTCATCGGTTTGCGCTGTCGCAGGGTAGGATGGCGATTCAGCCGGTGCGATGGGACATGACCGACATCGGGTTGGCCGGGGCGGTGTTGATGGGGATCTGGCTCACGTTTTCGCGGCAGGCGGGCAGGGGACGGGCGCGCCGTTGGTTCCAGATATTTGTGCTCGGCTACATCGGCCTCGTCACCGGAGACCTGATAGCGCAATCGCTGCTCGCCGGTTGGGCTCGCAGCGCCATTGCGTGGCGGATGGCACCGGGACTTGCGCTGCTGTTCTTCGCGTCGTTCCTCGTTCCGTGGGTGAGCCGACGGCCGCTCTATTGTCAGCAGTTGTGCCCCCACGGCGTGGCGCAGGAATGGATTCTTCGGGTGGTGCCGAATCGCTGGCATATCGGATTGCCCGATGGAGTGCATCGTGGATTGCTGCGATTACCCGCGCTGCTGCTGGGGCTGGTCGTGTTGGTGATTCTATTGCCGGTGGATTTCGATCTCGCCGGTATTGAACCGTTTGACGCCTACGTCATCGGATCAGCGGGTGTCGCGACCGCCGTCGTGGCTGTCGTCGGATTGATTGCCTCGGTGTTTGTGCCCAAGGCCTATTGCCGGTATGGCTGCCCGACCGGCGCGTTGCTGGAGTTTGTACGTTCGCATGGTGCACAGGACCACATCGGAACACGGGACTGGATGGCCGGACTGATTCTGGCGCTGGTCGTCGCCATCAAATCCAATTACCCTCTCGTGCAATACTGGATCTATGGATTTTGAATGGTTCACGATTCGCCGCATCGTAGCGCAGGCTTCCAGCCTGCACGGTGCGTCCAACTGCGAACCGGAGCGAACGAATGATTCGGTGATCGGTGGGGCTGGCGAATGCCTCATGCAGGCTGGAAGCCTGCGCTACGGTTTGCTCGCGCTGGCCAGCCTGATGTTGAGCGGATGTTCGCAATCGGATGATTTGACGGAGCGCCGGCCTCCGGCCCGGCCCGGCGACGCAAAAACCTCAATCATCGATTCGCAGCCGGGACTTCCAGCCGCGCCCGACACGGATTCTCCGACAGTTGCCGCCACCCACCTTCACGGCTTTGCGATGGGAACAACCTGGTCGGTGACCATCGTATCCGAAAGTGCGAATATTGACGCCACGGTTGCGACCAAAGCCATTCGCGAACGCCTCGAGGAACTGGAAAACCAGATGTCCACCTGGCGGACGAACTCGCTTCTATCGCGTTTCAACATCAGTTCATCGACGAATTGGTTTCCGGTGACTCGCGAGGTCGCGTACGTCGTTGCTTCGGCCCAAGATATTTCTGCGAAATCCGATGGCGCTTTCGATGTTACAGTGTATCCGCTGGTGAAGCTGTGGGGATTCGGGCCCGATAACCGCCCGACCAATTCGCCGACGGCTGCGACGTTGGCGCGGGTTCGTGCGTCCGTTGGTTGGAAGAATCTTCAAGCACGCCAGGATCCACCGGCCTTGCATAAAGCTGTTGCCGAACTACAGATTGATCTATCCGCCATTGCGAAGGGATTTGCGGTCGATGAAGTCCTTGAATTGCTGAAGCGGATGGGTGTGAAACGCGGCCTCGTCGAAATCGGTGGCGAGGTTCGCGGCATCGGATACAGCGCGAAGAACCGTCCATGGCGCATCGGCATCGAGGAACCCGTGGCTGATCGGCGCACCATCGCAGAGGTGGCCGAAGTATCCGATGAGGCGCTGGCGACGTCGGGCGACTATCGCAACAGCTACCCACTTGGCGATGAACGATTCACCCATGTCATCGATCCGCGTACCGGATTCCCGAAACGCTTCACGGGTTTTTCGGCAAGTGTCCGCGCCGACACCTGCGCGATCGCCGATGCCTGGGCCACGGCACTGACCGTGCTCGGTGCGGAGGAAGGGTTGGCCGCAGCGCGGTCTAGCGGACTGAAAGCGCTGCTTCTGCAAGCCACCGACGGTGTGATCACGCGGCAACCGAATCAATGGCGGTGAGAATCGTTATTATCACTTCCCGGCGACCCGATCCGTTGTCTCCGCGTATTCAGACATCAGCGTTGAGAGTTGCTTCAAGGTAGCCGTCGAAGTCAGGTGATGCGCTGCGCTGCAGGACGTGGGTTACCCACGCGTCGCGCTCGAATGCCTGCAAACGCAAATCCCAGACACAAGCCGAAAGGCCGGTGGGCGTCACGTAAATGAACCGGTCGGGGTGTTCGGTCGGAGAGACATAGACATGATGATGGAGTTCGTTCTCATCGGCCCAGAAGTCGAGAAAGACGAAGTTGGAAGTTTGGCCGTCATGAACACCGACAAAACCGAGATGATAGTGACAAATATCGGACGGCAATGAGCGAAGGTGCTGCGCTGCGATGCTCCGGGCTGCCGACACCAACTCGGTACGCGGGCGCGGGCGGGCGTAGGCAATGCCGTAAAGTTTGATGCGCCAATCGTCCACGCGCCAGAGTTCGAGGTGCCGGATAGGGCGTGGCTCATAAGGTGTCATTCGAGGGAGACGTGAGGAACGGCCTGAGGATTTGCCGCTTCATTTGACGTGACTCATCACGTTGACGACGACGCCATTCGGGTCGGTCACAAAAAAGCGGCGAACGCCCCACGGTTCGTTCGTCAAGGGGTAAACAATCGGTACCCCAAGCTCGACAGCTTTGGCATGCACGGTGTCAACGTCTTCAACCTCGATAGACACGTTCGGATTTGGGACGGTCGATGTCGGCGCTTGCAACAGGGTAATCTGAGCCGTCGGATTGCCGGGTGATACAAACGTCAGAATCCATCCCATGTCCATGCCAATTTCCATTCCCAGAAATTCAGTATAGAAATTCCGGCTCTCGTCAATTAGCTCCGAGGTGATGTCGGGAACTATTCTTTTAATGCTCATATTCTTTATGGCTTAACGAATCAAAGTTGCGCTTCATGCCTTGGCCAGCATGGACTCATGTCTCAATCTTTACTTTCCTTCTTTATCGCTTCAATCTTCTGACGATTCCGCTCAAGCAGAGCCCTGATCTCCTTGTCTGTCATTTCTGGTTTATTGAAAAACTCTCTCATGGATGTATCGGCTACAGCCTTCTGCCGCTTGATGGAATCCAATTTCTGCGTGCTCACTGGCTTCACGCTGCCATCGGCCTGACGGGTGAACATCTCAAAGCTGTCAGTGTCCGGCCTGAAAACGGTGATTGACTCCAGCGTCCCGTCAGCGTCCTCGTCACTCTCGACCATAACCAGCTTCCCGTCGGCAAGATAACTTCGCGTAGTAACAGCCATAACGTTCTGCCGGTTGCGGTGACTCATAATCATCATCACCTTCGTATTGCCACGATAGACAGTCTCGATGCGAACATCGATCTTGCCGTCCTTGTCGCGGTCGATCTCGGTCACTCTGTTCGTGTTGCCTGACGTGTCCTGGCCGCAGCAGCCGAAGGAAATCAACAAGAGGATACCAGCAAGTGTTTTCATGGCCTGCGAAGTGGACTTAAAGATTCTTAGGCCAAACTCAGTCTGGGGTAGCACGGCAAGCGTTGGCCCTTGGCGTTGCATGTTGCCAAGTGAATACCGACTTTTCACGGGGTTGGCAAGTTGGAGAATGTGCGGAGCGCTGTGGAGAGATTCGATACCTCACCCTCTATCCCTCCATGAACCGGATGACGGAGCGCCGGCTTGCAGCCGGCTTAAACCTTGTATGTCAACGATACGACTCCGCTCGAAATCCAATCGTGCGGGACAACGGGAGCGAATAAGCCGGCAGCATGCCGGCGCTCCGGTTCATTGTCCCGATTCGCGTCCAATCGTTGGAGGTTTTCCCATGAACCGACGTTTCCCCAAGACGGGCAACCCGGAAGCTCTCGTGCCTGTCACCGGAACGGTGGACCACCCGCACGCCCTTTGGTCTGTCCACCGTATCCAAAGCGCCGTCGAGCCGGCGCACTCCATAACGCTGGCGCTGTTCATCAACGCGGCGCTTACACCGAACACCCTATGGAGTGCGGTGTCTCGACACCGCTTTGGATACCTCTCACCTGGCACGGCAGGGTCGTTACTCTCTCCATTAACCGCAGCCCCGTTGCGCGGGTTTCCAAACCGGCAGGCCGTCGGCATGCCAAAGTCGCATGGAAACTCGAACGCGATGCGGATTTGGAGGCCGGTTCCGTCGCCGTGCTCCTACGGACCTGTGCGGACCATGCCTGCGGCAATCCCTTTCGCTCCGCTCAATTCAGCAGGCTCGGAGGCCTGCGCTACGCGGTTCAGGGGTTCAAAGCGCGAATCCTTCGGCGAAATCTCTCCCCGGTCGAGGCGGAGAGGGAAGAGGGAACGGGCTCGCGGGCACTCAACACCCCAAACACCAACGCGGGACTCAACCCGGACCTGCGCGCCTGGGCTTTCAAAACGAATAGCCCACGCTCATCGACACGGTCGGGCCGGCCTTGAACTCGTCCTCGCCGCCCAGTGAAATGGAATGAATCGGGTGGAGAAAACTCAGGCTGCCCGTGATCTGATCGGTGAGGCGATATCCGGCGCTGAAGATCGAGTTGAGGGTGAACTGCCCGGAGTTGGGATCCTTGACGCCATCCCAGTAGGTGTATCCCTGAACGCCGGCCGCGACACCGCCGGAAAGCGAAAAGCGCTTGTGCGGAAGCCAGGTGACGCGCGGCGATATCAGTCCTTCGGGTGCGCCCCGGAAGCCGTTGCCGTTCTCGTAGAAGGGTAGTCTGGCCTTGGCGAAGATGGACGCGGCCCATTTCGAGTGAAAGGGAAAGCCGGCGTAGAAATCGAGAATCGGATCGACGGTTCCGTTGCCGAACTGAATGTGCAGGTGGCGCAATCCGGCGGCACCGGCTGTCAGGGTGTTTTCTTCGGTCGCGCCGACCGGCACGGTCAACCCGATGGAAGCGCGCATGACAGTTCCCGTTCCAAACACATGTTGTTTGCGCCAGCCGGCGGCCAGTTCCCAATCAGAAAAGCCGCGATACGTTTCCGTGCGATGATGAATCTGTCCGTTGGCAATCGCAGCGGCTCGTTCGGCGGCGGTTCCGCCGAAGGGGAATTCCACGCTCGTGCGCTGGTCCTTGATGAAATAGGGCACCCGCAGTGTGGCGTCCCATCGATCGTCGATTGCGTAGGAAATCCCCAGTTCGAATCGGTAAATGTCCAATTCCACTTCGTGCCGATGTGGGGTGATGGTGATGACCGCGCCGGCCGGCGTCAGCCCCTTCGTTTCCGCGTGACCGCCATTCAGTCCGAGACCGACGGCGACGTCGAAACTGACCTGCCATTCGCCGCCGAGTTGCCCGACCAGCCCCGCCTCAGAATCCCCCGACCGGGGGATTGCCGGATTCGCTCAGGCCGGTCACCCAGCGTGAGAGACGACCGCGCCAATGACGAAAAGCAGAAAGGCGGTGAGGGTGGGTGTTCTCATGGGGCGACGGCTGCGCGAGAATCTAATCGATGCGGAAAGAGGGTCAAGCAGGGAACCGTTATCCTTCCTGCGCGATCTCGAAGGGATGTGAATGGAACCCGAATACTGCCGTTGGGGAGCATGGGCCGCCGGCCTGTATCGGCGACCGGCTCGGTTGTCGTGTCCGCGAACCCGCCCGCCGAGCCGGCGGGCTTCACCGGCGAGCCGCCTGTGCTCCCCACCCGTGTTCCCCCAGCTTTCGTGATGTTTCGTGTGATTCGTGGGTAATCAACATCGAACGCTGAACACGGAACATCAACCACTGAAAAAATCGCCGCTCAAGATCCGGTTGCGGGTCGGGTGGCGGGTTTGGGCTTCGGATTCGCCGCGGGAACGGTGATTCGGGCTTTAGGGCCGATGATCTTTGGTTGCAGCCATTGTTCACCATTGAGCGATTGGAGGAACGCGAGGAGATCGCGGAGTTCCGAGTGGGTCAATACCTTATCGAGTCCTTCGGGCATCACGGAGACTTCGCCCGGATTGATCGACTCGATATCTTTGCGCGCGATGCGCATCTCGGTAGTGGCATTGAGGCGCAGCACGACGCTGTCCCTGGTCTGGGCGACAATGTTGCCGCTGTGGAGGTCCTTTTTCGTGTTGATTTTCATCGGCTCATAGCCCGGCACAAAGCTTGCGCTGGGAAAGACGATGGCCTCGAGAATGTCGAGGCCGGATCGAATCTTCCCGATACTCGTCAGGTCGGGGCCGAGGTTGCCGCCTTCGTTGCCGATAGCGTGGCAGGCTGCGCATTGGGATTTCAGGTTGAAAAACATCTGGCGACCACGCCCGACGTCGCCACCGGCCAGCAACGGCTCCAAATCCTTGAGGCGACCAACGCGATCCGATTGGGCTTTCTCGAGATTGCCGATGAGTATTTTACCCTGAGCTTTTACATCACCCGGAAACGATTCGAGCAACGCGGAGATCATTCGCGGATTGACGTAATCCCACATCTGCTGATTGGCCAGGAGCGTTTCCACCAACAGCACTCCAACCAGCTTGTTCGTCGAACCGCGGAACGGTTCCAGCAATGACGGGAGCGTAATCGGGTCTGCCTGGGGCAGCGTGTTGGTCGCCAGGGTCAATAGCTGTCCAGTGATGAGTTTGGCCCGACTGATGGCCGCCGCCGCCCCGCTGCGTTTGGAAGCGGGCACTTCCGGTTTCAGCAGGTCGATTAGATACGAAAGCTGCTTGGATTTGAGCTGGTCCATGGCCGCGAGAATTCCGAACGCTTTGAAGCGCAAATCCTCGCGCGAATCCGAATCGGCGATCCTGGTGAGGAAGTCCTCAAAACCGGGCAGAGCACGGGACTCGACGACCTGTATTGAGATTTCGCGAATTGTATCGTTCGTGTGGATGAGTCCGGATTTCAGCGCGGCAATCCATTGGCCGGGAAACTTGGGCGCGTCGGATTTCTGAATGGCATCGAACACGACGCGGTGTCGCTGAAAAGTCAGTTGTGCGTCCACGGCGACGTCTTTGATGAGTGTTTGCACATCGGGATGATGCGAGAACGATTCGAGTAATTTCTCGATGCCGGGGAATTCATCCGCGGCGAGTTTGCGGGCGAACAACTTGCCTTTGAGGTGCTCGACGATGGCGGGTGCCCAGTCGGGATGATGAGTGAAAACCCACACCGCCGCTTCACGGACCCGGGCATCCGGATGCGTGAGCATCGGAAGGACATGTTCCTGTTGCAGGGTGCTGCCCAACATCTGATCGAAGGCAATCAACGCGGCGCGGGCGCTGCCCGGTGGCAAGCGCCCGAGTTGTTGCGCGGAACTGCGTATGTCGCGATTGGCAAGGCGCGAAAAATTCCGGATGAGCGCATGCACGATGGCGTGGTCCTCAAAACGATCCGTCTTGCGGGCCGCCGCATTAATCAGGGGCCCGTTGCTACGGGTTTCGCCGATGCGTCCCAGCGCGGTGGCCGCGGCGCGGCGCACAGGCGCGCTGTCGCTTTCCAACAGGGCATGAATTTTCTCCAACGCTCCTTTGTCCCGTCCCTGACCGAGGGCGCGCAGAGCCGCGACTCGAACCTGCGGCAGAGAATCATCGAGGGCATCGCGAACAGCCGCGAGTGCGGGTGCCGTTCCGATCCGATAAAGTATCCAGATGACCGCGCTGCGAGTCTCGGCGGCAAACGCTTGTTTGCGCAATCGGGTCAATTCGGTGACGGCGGAATTACCTTTCAGGACGAGTTGTTCGATGGCCTGCTCGTGTACAATCAAACGCGGATCGGCCAGCAGGTCAGTCAGCTTGTCGGCTGAAAGGGATTTCCAATCAATGTCCGCACCGATGGAATCGGCCGGAGGGCGCGCTCCAATTTTTCGCACGCGATACAGGCCGCCGCGAAACTCCGGCCTGGTGATGCGAGACAAGGGGCATTGGTCCACGTACCAACCACCGGTATCGACGACGAGCATTGAACCATCGGGGGCTTCCATCACGTCGGTTGGATGAAAGTCAGGATGTGTCGAAACAACGAAATCCTCGTCGGTCGTTTTGAAGGTCGATCCGTTGGCCGCGAGAACGTGACGTTGAATGCGATGTGTGTTGAACTGCGCGCTGAAGAGATTGTGGCGATATTCGGGTCCGAATGTGGTGCCGCGATATTCCATCAGACCGGCGGGCGCGATACGGGCGAACCTGGTCATCGGTGGCATCAGGTCGCCCGTTAATTGAAATTCGGATACTGATGGATGCCATTTGCTGTAAACGCCGCCCTCAATGAAATGGAGCAGGGCATCACGTTCACCGTTCTTTGGATTCGTGAAATAGGTCATCGTTCCGAACATTTCGCCTTCCGGATTGAAAACGATTTCGACCGGATTATCGAATCCGCCACCGGCGAACCATTCCAATTGCGTCCCGTCCGGTCGGCAACGCCAGATGCGCGAGGCGAGTCCTTTGTAATTCGTGCCCTCCTTCGTTTTGATGTCGAATCCGTGTCGGCCATCGGTGAGATACAACAGGCCATCCGGACCAAGGAACGGTCCGTGCAGACTGGCGGTGCCGCGAACATTCCAGCCGTGCAGGAGAACCTCGCGAACATCCGTGACGCCATCGTTGTTCGTGTCCTGTAAGCGAATGAAGTCCGGCGGCGTCGCGACATAGACACTTCCCTGGTAGCAGAGGACTCCCATCGGGATACCGACCTTGTCCGCGAAGACCGTGCTGCTGTCAAAGACCCCATCTCCATCCGTATCTTCAAGCATTCGGATACGGCATTCGGGCGCCTCGGCCATGGCCGCGCCTTTGATGTTTTTTCCGGACGATTCGGCGACGAACAAACGGCCCCGCTCGTCGTAGGCGGCGAACATCGGATAGGCAATCAGACCTTGCTTGACGGCTTCACTCACCATGAACCCGTCGGGCACCGAAATTGAAGGCAGACCGGGTTCAGGCTTGGGTTGCGTGAGCGCGGTGGAGACGACGCTGAGCCCGATCAGTCCGTTCAGGAGGAAAGAGTTTTTCATGTCGAAAATTACCGTATCGATCGTGATCAGGCCGGGTCAGCGCACAGGCTTCCATCCCTTGCCGGGAATATACTCCCGCGACCCGGGATTCGGCGACTTGCAGGCTGAGGTGAACAGAGCGGCGGCTACGACCACGATGAAGGCGAGGCGAATCATGACCCCAGCATAAACCGGATTGTCAGCGGGGCAAGCCTGATGCACATTGGCGGCAACGACTGATGGCTGGAAAATTCAAATCACTGAAGGGAAAGTTTCTGCTCGATGGCGGCAAGCTGCAGGGTTCCTTTTTCCATCGAACGGTGGTGTTGATTTGCCATCACGACCAGGAAGGCGCGTTCGGACTGGTCGTCAACCATCCCAGTGAAACGACGGTAGGCGAGGCAATCGTCGCCGACCTGCCGGAGGTAGTGAAGGAGCAGAAGCTCTACATTGGTGGCCCGGTGCAATCCACGGCGCTCAGTTTTCTTCAGTCGGACGCCTTTTTGCCGGAAGCGAACGTAATGCCGGGTCTCAATCTTGACCATTCGCTGGACGAATTGATCGAATTTGGAGATTCCTTTTCCAAGTCGCGGAAGCTGAAAATCTTTGCTGGCTATGCCGGTTGGTCACCCGGTCAGCTCGACGACGAAATGAAACGAGGCTCATGGCTGACCCATCAGGCCTCGATCAAGCAGGTTTTTTCCGAAGATCCGGAGAATCTCTGGCGGATTATCCTCAGGAAGAAAGGCTGGGAGTGCAAGCTGATGGCGGATTCGCCGGACGACTTGTCGTGGAATTGAAGTGTGGCGGAGGCTTCTTGCCAGTATAGGTGGCCGTTTTCCGATGGTGCTCCGGTCCTCGGAATAGCTGGTTATTAATCACCAGCCTTCCTCCTTCCGGCTTGAGCCTTGGCGTCGTTTGTTACCAATCGTCGATCCAACACAGGCGAGACGCCTGCGCTACATCACTGCGCCCGAAACTGCAACCGCGCCTCGGGCAGCCATCCCTGGATTTGCTGAATACGAGTTTCGGAAAGCGGATGCGTGCTCAGGAACCACGGCGTATTGCCCGCGCCATTTTGTTGACCATAAGCGGCGAATCGTCTCCAGAAATCTACCGCCGCATCCGGCTGATATCCGGCGCGCGCCATGTAGATGAGTCCAATGCGATCGGCTTCGGATTCCTGCGAGCGACTGTGTGGCAGGGTGCGGCCCACCTGGCTGCCAAATCCGTATGCGGCCATGATCAACGCCTGCGTTCGCGGATCCTGACTCTGCACGGTGCTACCGAGCAGTTTTCCCCCAGTCTCTAATAGCATGCCCTCGCTAACCCGCTCGGCGCCATGCCGGGCTACGGCGTGCGCAACTTCGTGGCCGATGACCGTTGCCAACCCGGCTTCGTCCTTCGTAATTGGCAAAATGCCTTTGTAGATTCCGACTTTTCCGCCTGGCAGACAAAATGCGTTGGCCTGTGGGCTTTCAAAGACAACGAACTCCCATTGTGCTCCGGGTAAATCGGCGACCGCGGCGATGCGTCTGCCAACCCGTTGAACGAGCGCGTTGGCGTTGGCGTCCTTGCTGATCGGCGTCTCCTTTTTCATTTGTTCGAAGCTGGAGAATCCGAGCTGCATTTCCTGTTGCGGCGACATCAGGATCATCTGCGAACGGCCGGTGATGGGGACGGACTGGCAACCGGAGCAGAACAGCAGCGAGGTGAAAAGGCACGAGAACAGGAAAGAACGAAGCGAAGTCAGTTTCATAATGGCTGTTTAATCCGTTTCAACGCAATAGGCGTCCGACGATTATCGAGAGCGCTTTTCCGTCTGCGCGCCCCGCTGCTTTGGCAGTCGCGGTTTTCATGACGAGGCCCATCTCCTTTTTCGACGTGGCACCGGTTTCCGCGATGCAGTCCATCACCAGTTGTTCGAGTTCCTCCGCAGACAAGGGCTGGGGGAGAAATTTTTGCAGAACACTCAATTCAATCTTTTCCTGTGCGGCGAGATCAGCGCGGTCGCCCTTTTCGAATTGCTCGATGGAATCACGGCGTTTCTTTGCTTCCTTTTGAATTACCGAAATGATTTCCTCATCGGAAAGCGCATCCTTTTTGAGTTCAATCTGAACGTAGCCGAGGGCGGATTTGAGCATCCGTAAAGTGCCGAGCCGGTCGGCTTCTCTGGCCTTCATGGCCTCCTTCATTTCGGATTGAATCCGTTCAGCCAGCCCCATGATATTAAGGTGACTTGAGCTTGTTGATGATATCGCGAACTTTGGCCGCCTTTTCGTAATCTTCGCGCACGATGGCCTCCTGGAGGTCAATCTCAAGCTTCTCTACTTTCGTAAGCTTTTTGATCGCCTTTTCCGGTTTTTCGCCGATGCCGTCCTTCGAGCTGCTCTCCAATTCTTCGAGCCACTGCTCGAGCGACTGAATTTCGCCGCTGTGGTCCATTAACTCCGGTTTGCCGAAATCCGAGTAAAACTCCTTCAATGCTTCGATGCCTTCCTTGATTACTTCCGTTGCCTGGGTCCAATCCTCCTCATCAACGGCCAACGAACCTTCGGCGCGCGTGAGCATCATGAGCAATTGCGGGCGGAACTGCTGAAGGGACCACGAGAGATCGTCATTCTCCGCGTAGTCATCCACGAAGTCGAACATTTTCAGGTTGCGCTCCGCATCACGGAGCACGCTGTCGTAATCGCCCAGTTGAAAGAAGCAGATGTAGCGATGATGATATTGAATGGCTTCCTGTTGCAGTCGGGAAATGTCCGCCGGCTTCAAAACGAAGCCTTCCTCGTTATCATCATTTTCCAGCTTGTACTTCTCCAGCCGGTCTTGAAAAAACTCGTACAGCGAAACGTGGCCCATGGGGCGTTTCCCATCGGGTCGGCCATCGGCGTGCATTTGGAGGATTCCCAGATCAAGGCGCATCTGTACGCGATCCTGACCATCTTTGCCCTTCAGGCGCCGGACGGCCAGTTGACCAGGTTGGTAATCCCAACTCTCCAGCAGATGCGAGATGTCGAAATTCATCGCGGCCAATATGGTTGCCTCAGCGCTCCAAGTCAATGCGGGGAACCACGGAAATTATTGGCAATTATTTACTCGAATTCCGAAATCGAAAGGGGAACGCGCCTGCCTCGGGCGCTGTTTTCCGCGCCCTCGCGGAAATCCCGTTCACAAGGAAAAAATTCGAATGGTCTAGCCAGTCCCACGCGCAAAGGGCTGGCCGCGCGTCGCAGTCAGCCACACTCAGGGCGGGTGTGCTCCCCATCGGGCACATCCCACATCTTTGCAAGTGCCGGAGTTGGTCCGAAAGCAGCGTTTGGTCCCCCTCCCCTCCAAGTGAATGGAGGGGAGGGCTGGGGAGGGGAGGTTCGTTGGTGAACAGGAATGGGTACGCTCCCCTCTCCAAAGAATCCGCTAAAATGCATTCAGAGTTTCCAGCACGGCGCGGACCCGGGCAACCTCGTGGGTGCGATAGAGATTGGCTTTCCCCAGGCTCGCCAGGACGGCAAAGAATGGTTCTGCCGAACGGACCTCTTCTTTGAAATATTCGAACGCGTGGGGCAGGGCGTGGCAGATCGGCCAGCCAAGTGTGCGCAGGCGAAAACTGTTGATGAAGGTGGTAATCTGGTGTCGCACGCGAACGGAGCTGTCCTGCAGGTTCGAGTAATAAAATCCCATGCCCGGATCGATGAAAATGCGTTCAACGCCGGCCTTGGTGGCGGTCTCGATTTCCCGCGCGAAATATTCATGGAGTCGGGGAATGGGATCCTCGGCCAGTGAATAGTCGCTCACTTCGCGAACGTTGTTGCCCTCGACAAAGCAGATGATCACGGCTGCCGAATGCTCCGCGACCATGCGATACATCTCCGCACTGCGCCCCGGCCCCGTCAGATTCAGCACTTTCGCTCCGGCTTCAAGACACGCTCTCGTAACATCAGGTCGATAAGTCTCAACGGATACCACCAGGCCGGCATGGGATAATTCGCGCACGACGGGGAGTAATACCGAGGATTGAGCCGCTCCACCGACGCGTTCGGCGTGCGCCAGCGTTGATTCGGCACCGACGTCAATGATGGCGGCGCCTTGAGTTGCGAGGATATTGCCGCGCTCGATGGCGGCATCCGCAGAAAGGCAAACGCTTTCCCGATGCCACGAATCGGCTGAAAGATTCACGACTCCCATGAGGGCGGATTCATGCGCCCAATCAAAGTCACGGGCGCTGATCGAGAAATTTCGGATGGGAGCTCTGGCGGCATCGCCGTGCAGGGTAAATAGTTCCTTCAGATGTTCAATATGCAACACTGCCGAGACGGTAGCCGGATCTGGGTTGAGGGCAAACGAATAGAAGCGTCGGGCGCTGATAGTCGGCACTCGGAGACCTTGGAACAAAAACGATGCAGACTGGCGCTCTCGGCAGGATTCGAACCTGCGACCGCCTGCTTAGAAGGCAGATGCTCTATCCAACTGAGCTACGAGAGCCGCTCGCTTGCCGCCTTTTATTCGCACGCTTCGAATGGAGGGGCAAGGTCAAAGCCGTCGGTCAACCGCGCGAATCCCAGAAAGGCATCGGCATGCGGCTTGTAGAACTCATGGAGGTTCACTGAGTTCTATTCGGGGACCTTCCGGGGTGTTACGGCGACAATTCGGCAGGCAAAGTGATGTGTCGGGAAAGTGGGCTTGATTCGAAAAAACGGACAGAGAATCAGGGGTTGCCAACTTCTGCTAACGTCGAAACTGATTCCCTTTGCACCGAGCGCCCCATTGAAAATCGATGGTTCAGTTCTTCGACCAATCCGGCTTTTGCCAGCACAGCAATCTCGACCAGTTTTCGAGTACATCGGCGAGCTTGGCCATACCGCGTTTGTCTATCAAATACGAACGTACTATGTGAAGATGAGTCTCCGATCCGCGACGGCATTAATTGGACGGGCTAGGAGCCTGTCGGACTTTTTTTGGGACAAAGTTCTGGAGCGATTGAATAAAGGC
>CALBIE010000245.1 GCA_937893495.1 uncultured Verrucomicrobiales bacterium
CATATTGGGGGATGGGTCGAGATTGGGAGTATCGTTGGAGTATTATTACGAGGAGGAGCCGCTGGGAACGGCGGGATCGATTCGGATGGTGAAGAAACGGCCGAAGAATTTTCTGGTCATGAACGGAGACGTGCTCACGACTCTGGATTTTGGTGGCTTTCTGAAAGAACACATGGCGAATGGTGACGCCGCGACCATTGCGACCAAACGCCGGGAAGTGAACATTGATTACGGAGTATTGGTGTCGGACCGCTCGGGACGCCTGGTTCGCTACCGAGAAAAGCCAAGCATCAAGTATTCCGTCAGTATGGGAGTTTACGCATTAAGTTCAACTTTGGTTCGATATCTGCCGAAGAAAGGACGATTGGACATGCCGGATTTGATACGTACCGGGCTAGAAGCCGGTCTGACAGTGCGATGCAAGCAGCTGGCCTGCTATTGGCAGGATATCGGGCGGTTCGACGATTATGAACGCGCATCGGCGGATTTTTTGGAAGATCCCGCGAGGTTTGTGTCGTTGAAGTATTCTGCTGACCAGGCTTGATTGACCGGGAAGCGGAGCATCTGGCAGAGTGAAACCGATTGGGAAATGGCATGAAAGTATTGGTTACAGGGAGCGGGGGGTTCATCGGCGGGGCCTTGGTCGGAAGGCTTAGGGAAAGCGGAATCGAGCAGATTTATGGAGTTTCGAGAAAGCCCGGCTTGGACGTGCCCGGGGTCGAGCATTGGTCGATCGATCTGGCTGACGAACGCTGCGTGCCCGCATTGTGTAATTTTGTGGAGAAGGTGGATCCGGATTGGATCATCCACTTGGCGGGGAGCCGGGGCCCGAAGGCGGCAAGCTTGTGGGGTGCGAACGTATCGGCGGCGGCACATCTCTTGGAAGCTGTCAGGAAATGCCAAAGCGGTGCCAGGGTGGCCATAAGCGGTTCGGCCGCTGAGTACGGCGCGGGTGCCGAGTCGGGCGAGGCAATTGGCGAGGCGAATGCGTGCCGACCGTCGAATGAATACGGGATCAGCAAGTATTGCCAGACGCTATATGCCTTGGATTTCGGCCGACGGCACGGCATATCGGTGAATGTGCTGCGGCTCTTTAATGTCGTTGGAAAAGGCATGCCGGATACCCTCTTCTGCGGCGCTGTTCTCAAGCGGGCGGTTCGGTCGCTGAGGGACGGGTCAAAGATCATTGAGGTGGGCAATCTCCATTCCAAGAGGGATTATGTGACGGTTACGGATGTGGCTGAGGCTTTTGTCGGTGTTTGCCGGTCCCATTGCGAGGGCGAGATATTTAACATCTGTTCGGGCGTTCCGGTTGCCTCGGATACATTGCTGCAGACGATGTTGAGCATGTTTCCCGAGACGATTAGATTCCATGTCAACGCGGGATTGGCGACGAGACCTGAAGTGTCCTCCATCCATGGGAGCTGGACAAAGGCCTCCGACATGTTTGGCTTCAGGCCATGTACCCTGCTGAGCGACGCACTGCACGACGCCTATTTGGAGGCAATGGCAGAGGAGACTGTCTGAGGAGCGTCGCTGGGAATAGTTGAGGTTTTGGCAATGGCAGGATGTAGGGACCGGGTTTTGGTTGACAGGAGGGCGCCTCTGCGAACGAGAGACCTGCTTCGATGAACATAGCATTGTTGATGTCACTTGCCAGTCCGTGGGGACGGCAGATCGTGAACATTCTCGCCGACGTCGGAAACCGAATCGACATAATTACCTTCGATGGAGAAGGCGACTCTGGTTACGGGGCGGGTCAACAAGGCATCAAGCAGTTGACAAGCCGGGTGCATGGGGTGCATCGGATCAAGAGTCGGCTGGGAGACAAATTGAAGTATTTCGTTGGTGCCAACCAATTGAGGCGGGCCTTGAATGGGTTGGACGTCGAACATTTGGTGACCCTTTATGGTGGTGGCTTTGGCACCATGGCATGGCTTTCCGGTTTTCGGCCATTTTCAATCTATGCCGTTGGGAGCGATGTGTTGCTGTGCGAGGGAGTCCGGCGAAACTTTGCGAGATGGGCGATGCGATCCGCGTCTTATGTTTTCGTCAATGGAGAATATCTGGCGGAGCAGACGCGGCGCTTGTGCCCCGAGGCGTCGGTGGTGCCGTTGCTGATGGGAATCGATCTCGATCGATACTCATTCTCCGCCCGACAAGGTGAAAAGGTTCAAATTCTCAACAACCGGAAGTTTGAGGACATCTACAACAATGAACTGATACTTCAGGCATTGAAGAATCCCGTGCTCGATCCGGGGCGTTTCGAGATCGTGTTTGCCTCCGGGGGCCGGAATCTGGAGGCCGCTGTGGACTGGGCGGACCGGGAGTTGTCGCAAGCTACCCGGAAGGCCGTAACGTTTCGTGGAGGAGTCTCTGACGCTGACATGCTTGGATTGTTGAAATCCAGTGACATCTTTGTGTCGATGTCGCGCTCGGATGGAACGGCGACGTCAATGTTGGAGGCGCTGGCTTGCGGACTTTTCCCGATCTTATCAGACATTCCCCAGAACCGGGAATGGGTCGCTCGCCAGGATGGTTTTCTGATTGACGTGGAGGACAGGGACGCGTTGGCGGCAGCGCTTGCGACGGCTGTGGACGACGAATGTCTCCGTGAGAGGGCGGCAAAGAACAATCGCGCCAAGGTTGAAGCTAGGGCGGACGGGAGGCAGAATCTTGAGAGGATGACCGCGATATTGATGCGGGGGGGGCACAATGGAAAAAACTAGAGGCAAGGGAATGGAACGTTACGAAGATCCGGCCGATCTGGCAGAGATAGCGACGGGACGAAGGGGAAGCCTTTTTGAAAGCGATTTAGGTAGATTTCGTAATGAATTGGGTGAGAGAGTCGGTGGCAGGCGTATTCTGGTGATAGGCGGGGCGGGAAGCATTGGGTCCGCCACCATTAAAGCCGTTTTGCCATATACGCCGGCCGCCCTCCACATCGTTGACCAGAGTGAAAACAACCTGGCGGAGTTGGTTCGAGACATCCGTGGTTCAAATCTGCTGCGCGAAGGGTGCGAAATGCGGGCATTGCCGTTGGACTACGGTGCCGGCGTCACAAGGCGGTTGTTGCATGACGAGGAGCCTTACAATCTGATCTGGAACTTTGCCGCCATCAAGCACGTCCGATCCGAGAAGGACGTTTGCTCCGTATTGCAGATGTTTGACACGAATCTGGTAAAGCAGAGGCGGCTCATCCGTTGGCTCGGAGAACTGGGGTGGCGAGGGCGTTATTTCGGCGTCTCAACGGACAAGGCGGCAAATCCGATAAACCTGATGGGAGCGAGCAAAAGGATGATGGAGTTGCTGATCTTCGGCGTCAACGAGTCGTGGAACGCCGGTGTCACCTCCGCCCGTTTTGCCAACGTTGCATTCTCCGACGGTAGTCTCCTGCACGGCTTTTTTCAGCGTGTGCGGAAGAAACAGGCCATCGCGGCTCCCAAAGACGTGAGACGATATTTTGTCAGTCTCGAAGAATCGGGACACATATGTCTGCTGGCCGCAGTTTTGGCGCCGGACGGATGCATTGCTATTCCGAAACTCGATCCACAACTGGATGCGGTGGAGGTTGTGAAAGTCGCGAAGCGTTTTCTAGAGAGAAATGGATTTCGGCCTGAGATCCATGGGGAGGAATCTGCCGCCGTTGAGGCCGCTTTGGAAGTGAGTGAAACCGGCTCCTATCCGTTGCTGGTTACAAACGCGGATACCACTGGCGAAAAAGAAGTTGAGGAATTCTATTCGCAGTCCGAGCATCCCGCCGATTGCGGATTTGAGAACCTGCTGGGTATCGTGCAGGAACGAGGAGAAGAAGCCAAGCTGAATCAGTTTTTGGACTGGCTTGAGACGGTATTGGATGCACCTGCAATGGCCCTCTCCAAAGACGACATTGTGAGTCGCGTGGGAGAAGTGCTTGAGGAGTTCAAACACCAAGAATTTGGAGCCAATCTTGACGGCCGGATGTAGTTGCCGATCCCGACGCGATCGTCGTCACTTCGACTCCGTTCAGTGGACTATTTCTTGGCCAGAAACTTTATATGAATAAACTAAAATTCGGACTAATCGGATGCGGAAAAATTGCCATGCGACATGCAAATTTGTTGGCAAAAGGCGAAGTGCCCGGTGCAACCCTTCAGGGAGTATGTGACCTCAACCGCGAACGCGCGGACGCCTTCGCCGCCGAGTATGGTGTGACGCCCTTTTACGACCCGGCGGAAATGGCCGGGTCGGGCCAAATCGATGCGTTGACGGTACTGACTCCGTCGGGATTGCACGCCGAAAATGTGGTGAAAATCGCACCCTTTGGGAAGCCGATTGTCGTGGAGAAACCAATGGCGCTGAAATTGGAGGACGCTGACCGGGTCATTGAGGCATGCGATCGACATGGGGTGAGATTATTTATCGTCAAGCAGAACCGGTTCAACGCGCCGATTGTGGCCTTGCGAAGGGCGATTGATGAAGGTCGCTTCGGGCGAATGGTCTTGGGAACGGTCAGGGTCAGATGGTGTCGTCGACAGGACTATTACGATGAGGCGCCCTGGCGGGGAACCTGGGAAAATGACGGAGGCGTGTTGGCCAATCAGGCCAGTCATCATGTTGACATGTTGGTATGGATGATGGGCGAGGTTGAAAGCGTCTTTGCGCGCGCGTCCACAGCCTTGGCTCAGATCGAGGCCGAAGACACGGCGGTGGTCACGTTGAAATTCAAGAATGGTGCGCTGGGAATCATTGAGGCAACGACTGCCACGCGCCCTCGGGACTTGGAAGGATCTCTTTCGGTTTTGGGCGAAAAGGGTTCAGTGGTTGTCGGCGGCTTCGCCATGAATGAACTGGTTTCCTGGGAGTTCGCGCCGCAAATCGATTCTGATCAGACAGTTTTCGACGAGCATGGTCACAATCCAAAACACCCCTACGGTTATGCCCACAAGTGTTATTACGATCATGTGGTTGATTGCATAAACAACGACAAACGCCAACTGGTCGACGGGCTCGGCGGCCGAAAAAGCCTCGAACTTATTTCCGCCATCTATGAATCGATCGAGACCGGCCGCGAGATACCCATAAGATTTACGCCGAAAAGATGCCGTCTGGGCCGGCCATCAAACACCCCCTGACTCCGTCATGCCTTCACCGAAAATCCTGACTTCCGGAATCATCGATGTCGCCTGTGGCAGCAATGTCCGTTTGGTGGAGCCCTGCAATGTCTATGGCTGCGAGTTGGGCGACGAGGTGTTCGTAGGGCCGTTTGTGGAGATACAGAAAGGGGTAAAAATCGGTGCTCGCACCCGAATCCAGTCCCATTCGTTCATCTGCGAACTGGTGACCATCGGGTCTGACTCGGTGATCGCTCACGGGGTTATGTTCATCAACGATCCGTACCGGAGCGGCGGGCCGGCGCGAGGCGACCAAAGTCTTTGGGCGACCACCATTATTGGAAACCATGTCAGCATTGGCTCCAATGCGACAATACTTCCCGTCCGAATCTGCGACCATGTGGTCATCGGAGCCGGAAGTGTTGTGACAAAAGATATTACCGAACCCGGAATCTATGCGGGTAATCCCGCGCGAAAACTGAGAGAAATCGAAAACGAAGATAAATGAAAATACCGTTCGTTGACCTTTATCAGCAGTACAATAATCTGAAGTCGGAACTGGATGCTGCCATCGCGGAAGTCATCACCAACTCGGATTTCATCCGAGGGAAACAGATGGAGCCCTTCGAGCAGGAGTTTGCAGCAGCAATCGGGAGCAAACACTGCATCTCCTGCGCCAACGGGACTGACGCGCTCTACATCGCCATGCGTGCGCTTGGCGTGGGTTCCGGCGACGAGGTCATGACAACCGCCCATACGTGGATCTCGACGTCAGAGACGATCACCCAGACCGGCGCGCGCGTGGTTTTTTGCGACACCGATGAACGGACTTTTAACATCGATGCCGACGGAGTGAAGGCAAAGATCACGGATAAGACCCGGGGCATCATCGTGGTGCATCTGTGCGGCCAACCCGCCGATGTGGATCGGATTCGAAAGCTGGCCGACGAGCATGGCTTCTGGCTCATCGAAGACTGCGCTCAATCGCACTTGGCGGAATTGGGCGGCAAAACTGTCGGAACGTATGGAGACATCGCCACGTTTTCATTCTATCCAGGAAAGAACCTCGGCGCGATGGGCGATGCTGGGGGAATCGTCACGAATCGTGATGATCTGGCGGAATGGATGACGTTGTTTGCCCGACACGGAGGCAAGGGGAATCATCTTATCGAGGGGATCAATAGCCGGATGGACGGCCTTCAAGCCGCCGTCCTAAGGGTAAAACTTCCACATTTGCAGGAATGGACACGTAAACGCCAGGAAGCTGCCGCCCGCTATGACGAGTTGTTTGCCGATGTCGATGAAATCGAAACACCGTACGTCGCTGCCGGCCGCAGTCACGTCTACCATCTCTACATGATCAAGACTGCCAATCGGGATTCCTTGCGCCAATACTTGAACGAAAAGGAAATCCCGTCGGTGATCAATTACAGCTATGCCCTGCCATTTTACAAAGCCTACGAATACTTGGGACATTCACCGGCGGATTTTCCGCGGGCGTATGCCAATCAGGGAAAAATTCTCTCCCTTCCCATTTTCCCGGAGATTACGCGGGAACAGCAAGAGTATGTGGTGAAGTGTGTGAAAGCAGGACTTGCCTCCAGCAGAGCTTGATTAGTGAGAATATGGATTGTTCAGGTCGGGGAACCTACCCCGACGAAGTCGCACAGCTGCGAAAGGCTCATGCGATCTGGGTTGCTGGCAACTTGGCTGGCAGACCGCGGACACACGGTCACATGGTGGGCCACGTCGTTCGATCACGCCCGCAAGGAATACCGCTGCAATGCGGCAAGTTCGTACGACTGGCGCCCGGGCATTACCATTCGATACCTGCATTCACCAACGCCCTATCAGAAAAACATTTCCTGGTCCCGCTTCGTGAATCATCGCGAAATTGCGGAAGACTTTCGGCGAACCATTGAGGCGTTGGATCCACCGGACGTGATTTTATCAGGCATGCCGACCCCCGAGCTGTGTTTGGAGGCGGTACGTTTCGGGAAAAAGAAGAAAATTCCCGCGTTGTTGGATATCCGGGATTTGTGGCCGGACGATATGATTGGGCTGGCTCCGTGGCCGATCCGGTGGGCCGCACAACTGGCTTTGACACCGATCTCCAACACAGTAAAGGCCGCGTGCCGCGAGGCTGCCGGCATCTGCGCGACCAGTCCGATATTCGTTGACTGGGGTGTGAAAAAGTCAGGCCGAACGCGTCAATCATTGGATGCGGATTTTCCGCTCGGATATTCTGATCAGGCGCCGGCCGACTCGGATTGTCGCCGGGCAGAGGACTTTTGGAGTGAGAAGGGAATCAATGGAGATGCCGGAGAGTTTACTGTTTGTTTTTTTGGTGCCCTCGGGGCGACTTGTCTCTTGAAACCGGCCATAGATGCCGCACGCCGATTTGCATTGGAGGGACGTCAGATTCGGTTGGTGGTATGCGGAAAGGGGGACCGGTTTGGGGAATTTCGGGATTACGCGCGCGATGTTGACAACGTGTTGTTTACCGGATGGGTTGGACGTCCGGAAATCTGGACTCTGATGCGAATGGCGGACGTTGGGCTGGTTCCAGTCAAAAACATCTTCTCTTACATGTCCAATTGTCCAAACAAGACGATTGAGTACATGTCCGCCGGCTTGCCCCTACTCTCCAGCCTTGGTGGAATCCTGGGGCAACTAATCGAAGGCGAAAGGATAGGATTGATCTACAGCGAGGAGAACGTCGAAGACCTATGCGCACAACTGCGCAGGCTCATGGACGATCCTGCGGGCCGTCATGAAATGGCGCGAAACGCTCGTCAACTTTTCAAGGAGCGGTTTTCAGCAGAAAAGGTTTATACAGCATTTTCCGAACACTTGGAAAACGTGGTGAAAGGATAGGAAACAAATGTCAGCAGAATCAGCAACCTCGTTCGACACGGTGACAGAATTGCCGGGCAATTTGGCGCACCGCGATCAGGTGGACGCGATGCGCACACGGTACGAGTGGGCGGCGGGGTTTTGTTCAGGAAATGAAGTCGTAGAAATCGCGTGTGGTGCCGGTATCGGACTTGGTGTCTTGGCGAGGAATGCAAAGTTCGTCACTGGAGGTGATGTCGATCCCGTCGTGCTGAAGTTTGGCAAAGAACACTACGTGAATCGCAACATTCGCGTGATGGAGTTGGACGCCTGTAAAATGGATTTGCCGGAAAATTCTGTAGACGTCGCAAGCTGTTTTGAGGCGACCTACTATTTTCCGTCTGTTGCGCATTTCTTGGAAGAAGTGACTCGAATTCTTCGCTCGAGCGGTGTTTTTCTGTGTAGTTCAGTCAATTGTCAATGGCATGGATTCAATCCCAGCCCGCACAGCAGACGTTACCATTCCGTTTCCGAAATGCGTCTGGAACTCGAGAACGCGGGTTTCATGGCCGACTTCTTCGTGGCCTTTGAGGACAATCCCGCGTCTTACAAACGCCGGTTGATTGCTCTCATCCGGAGGATGGCTGTGCAGTTGGGACTCGTCCCGAAAACCATGAAGAGGAAGGAGTTTTTCAAGAAGTTGTTTTATGGGAAGTTGACGCCCTTGCCTGCCGAAATGACCTCCGCGCATGGTATTATGCATCGGCTGATACGGTTGGATGATTCCGTGGATCTCGCGAACTACAAATTTTACTACTTTGCGGCTCGACCGAAATGACCCGTGTATTCCCGGTTGATCGGAAAAGCGAACGGGATTGGTAAATGGATTGCAATTCACTGAAATTCTGGCAGAAGGTGCGGCTCGTTTTGCCGGGTGCATGCTTCTTTCAAGCGGCCAGTTGGCAGATTTGAATCAAAATTTGTATGGAAATACCTTTTTTTCGTTATCCGCATGTATTTGGTCAGCAGCGTGAGGAGATCTTGCGCGCAATGATGCAGGTGATGGAGCGCGGTGCGTTCATCCTGCAATCGGAGCTTGAGGAATTTGAATCTGCCGTTTCCGAGTTTGTGGGAACTCGTAATGCCATCGGCGTGGCCAACGGGACGGATTCTCTGAATCTGGCATGTCGAGCAGCGGGTATCGGTACCGGGGATGAGGTCATCATGGCTTCGCACACCTACATCGCGACTGCTGCCGCAGTTCATTTCGCTGGCGCAACTCCGGTGCTCGTGGAATGTCGCGAGGATCATCTTATTGACCCGGCAGCGGTTGAGGCCGCAATTACGCCTCAAACTCGGGCCATCATGCCGACTCAGCTCAACGGCCGGACGTGCGACATGGATGCTTTGTTGGCGATTGCGGAGAAGCACAGGTTGGTTTTGATTGAGGATGCTGCTCAGGCACTCGGGTCGAAGTTCAAGGGAAAGTGCGCCGGCACTTTTGGTGTCGCCGGTTCCATCAGTCTTTATCCAGCCAAACTGCTCGGGTGTTTCGGTGATGGCGGGCTATTGTTCACCGACGACGATGAAACGGCCCGCCAGCTTCGCCTGTTGCGAGATCATGGTCGGAACGAGGCGGGAATGGTCGTCACTTGGGGTGTCAATTCGCGACTCGACACCCTGAATGCCGCAATCTGTCTGACCAAACTGAGGATTTATCCGGAAGAGATTGAGAGACGCCGTCAGATTGCGCGTTTGTATCGAGAGAGACTTGCCGATCTGGAAGATATGACCCTGCCACCCGGACCGGACCGCGACCCTGACCATTTTGATTGTTATCAGAATTACGAGGTTGAATCCGGCCGCCGGGACGCACTACGTAAGCATCTTCAAAAGAACGGTGTAAAAACAATCATTCAGTGGGCGGGAACGCCGGTGCACAAGTTTGAGGGTCTTGGTTTGCCGAAAATCAGTCTTCCGTTTACTGAGCGGCTGTTTGAACGTTGTTTCCTCCTGCCGATGAACACCTCGCTGACGGACGAGGAGGTCGGGTACATTTGCGAACAGATTCGAAATTTCTATGGAGCCTGAGAGCCAATTCAAAACAGATGATTTTTTCCCGAGATTAGGGCCATTGGCCGATCCGGATTGCATGCATGATCCAATCCAATTGGGCGATACCTCGCCGGAACTCCTTCGCGCGCACCTGAGCATGATGGTTCGGATTCGGTGTGCGGAGGAAAAGATCGGCGACGAAGTTACCGACGGCAAGGTAAAGTGCCCGTGCCATCTTGTTATCGGGCAGGAAGCGGCGCCCACCGCGCTGGCGCCGCACATCAAACCGGGAGACAAGGTTTTTGGAGCGCATCGATCCCATGCCCACTATCTGGCGCTCGGGGGCGACCTTTATAAATTGTTCGCGGAGATTCAGGGAAAAAATGATGGATGTTCGCGCGGTATGGGCGGCTCGATGCACCTGATCGACAGAGCGAATCAGCTTTTTGGTACTGTCCCGATTGTCGGTGCGACCATACCGATCGCAACCGGTGCCGGCTTGGCGGCGAAGATGACCGCCAAAGGCGAGATTGCCGTATCTTTTTTTGGGGACGGTTCAGCCGAAGAAGGCGTACTTCACGAGTCGCTGAATCTGGCGGCGAGTATGAAGTTGCCGGTGATCTTTTTTTGCGAAAACAACCTTTTCTCCAGTCATCTCCATATCAGTCTCCGGCAACCTTCCGATTCTATCGCCCGGTTTGCCCAAGCTCATTGCATCCCTTCAAAAACCATTGATGGGAATGACGTGGTTGTTCTCCATGAAGTAACCCGCACGGCAGTGGATATGTGTCGGCGCGGCGCGGGACCGGTTTTCATTGAAGCGGTCACTTATCGTTGGCGCGGCCATGTTGGTCCTCGCGAAGATACTGACGTTGGAGTGAAACGAAAGGACGATTTGGAAAAATGGCGGCGGCGAGATCCGATTGCCCGACTACAGGCGGCCTTGGAATCGGCGGGGTATTCTGATGCCGCTCATTTGGAGTCGCTTTTGAATTGTCACCGAAGCGAAGTCAGTGAAGCTTGGAAAAAAGCTGACGACGCTCCATTTCCGGCTGAAAAGGAGCTTTTTGAAAGAGTTTACACTCCGGCAAACAACTGAGACAGCGAATGGGTAAGAAACAGAATTACGGCGAGGCCATCCGATCAGGTTTTGAACACCTGATGGCCAATTATTCCGAGGTGTTTTGCATTGGTCAGGGGCTGTGGAGTCCTTGGTACGTCGGTAATACGATGACCAATCTGGAGGCTAAATTCGGAAAAGAGCGGGTCCTCGACTCCCCCGTTTCCGAACTTGGATGTACCGGTGCTGCGGTTGGGGCCGCACTTTCCGGATATCGGCCGATTGTGATTCACCCGAGGGTTGATTTCTTTCTCCTCGCCGTCGATCAACTCGTCAATCAAGCCGCCAAGTGGCGGCACATGTTTGGCGGTAACGTATCGGTTCCCATGACAGTGCGGGCGGTGATTAACCGTGGGGGCGAACAAGGCGCTCAACATTCTCAGGCGCTTCATTCGTGGTTTGCGCATATTCCCGGGCTTCGGGTCGTGATGCCGGCCACGCCGATGGATGCCCGTGATCTTCTCATTTCGAGCGTGCTTTGCGATGATCCGGTTCTGTACATCGATGACCGATGGCTCTACGAACTGGAGGAGGAGGAAACTCCCATTACCGAGCAGCCACTTCAGCAAATCGGGCCCGTTCGCCGAAGAGAGGGCACCGATGCGACCCTGGTGGCGTGCAGCTACAGCGTGAAACTTGCGTTGGATGCGGCAGACCAGCTCCGAGCGGACAATGTTTCCTGTGACGTGATCGACTTGCGGGTGCTCAATCCGCTGGATGCGTCGATCGTGATCGAGTCTGTTTCCAGAACCGGACGATTGCTTGCCATCGACGGCGACTGGTCGAGTTGTGGATTGGCCGGCGAGATCATCGCGCGGGTTTCGGAAAGTCAGGCCTTTGGTGCGTTGAAATCGCGTCCAAGACGGGTCACCATTGCCGACGCCCCTGCCCCGACCAGCGGGCCTTTGGAAAAGATCTATTATCCCACGGTTGAGCAGGTATGCTCATCTGTGAGAGCCCTTCTTTAAGGCCGGCAATGATAAAGCGGTTGTTTGATTTCGTCGCGTCCCTTTTCGGGTTGGTGGTATTTTCTCCCGTGTTGATACCGACCATGCTGCTCATTTGGCTACAAGATTTTTGTTCCCCCTTTTATGTTGCGCCACGCATGCGTCGCCCGGGAGAAAAGTTCAAGATGTACAAACTGCGCTCCATGGTGACCAATGCCGATAAACTCGGCGGCACGTCAACTGCCGGTACCGATAAACGTATCACCTGGGTGGGGCGATTCATCCGCAAGTGTAAGCTCGACGAAGTGTCTCAACTTTGGAATGTCCTGATTGGAGACATGAGCCTGGTCGGGCCGCGCCCGCAGGCGGAACGTGATGCCGGGCTCTATACTGACGAGGAAAACCATCTGTTTGATGTCCGGCCAGGAATCACTGATTTTTCGTCCATTGTGTTCTCCGACGAAGGCGAGATTCTTGCGGGGAGCGAAAATCCGGATCTGCGTTACAATCAGGTCATTCGACCTTGGAAAAGTCGCCTCGGATTGTTTTACGTAAAACATCAGTCGATGTCGGTAGATTTTGGTCTCATTTTGCTTACCTTGACGGCAATCATTTCGCGACCAACAGCCTTGAAAGGAGTTCGGTTCCTGCTGCGCCGGCTTGGAGCAGACGGTTCTATTATTGAGGTGGCTGGACGGCAGAAAGAGTTAACTCCGTTTCCTCCGCCCGGGACGGAATTGGTTGAGACTCGATATTGAAAGCAATTGATTTTCGGAATTCTGTCCAGTGATTCAACAGGCTAGAAATCGTTCAGTCCTGCGTTTTGGGGTGCTCTGTGGAGCGTACTCGATTGGATTGCTTTGTTGTCTCTGGCTGGCCTGGCAACTGCGATTTGATTTCGAAATTCCGGTGGAACATCGCGGCGCTATGTGGTTGACGCTGGCGTGGATGTTGCCCGTCAAACTGGGGCTTTTGGCGGGATTTCGGCAATTCTCGGGCTTACTCACATTTTTTGGAATCAGGGATTTATTTCGTGTTTTTGGGGCGATTGCCGGCAGTTCATTTGCAGTATATCTCGTTCGGTTTTTAATTGACGCTAGTATAACGATGACGCCTCCGCGCGGCGTTATTTTTATCGACTTCGTTTTGTCTTTCATGGGCTTGGCCGGTCTTCGTCTTCTTTTGCGGTTATACCGTGAGCGCTCTGCGTATGGTGAACATGATGATCTGCGGAATCGTCGTCGGGTCGCCATAATCGGTGCAGGCCATGTTGGCGGGAATCTGGTAAGGGAACTTTTCACGAGGCGGGGGTTGGGGATGAAGCCAGTGTATTTCTTCGATGATAATCCTAATAAATGGCAATCCCGCGTTCACGATATTCCGATAGTGGGGACACCGGAAATGTTGCTTGAAGAGCAGTTTCGGAATTCCGTTGATGAAGTCATTATTGCGCTGCCAACGGCCTCGGGGAAGCGAATACGAGAAGTGGTCAGGATAGCCCAGGAAATTGGAAAAAAGTGCGAAACGGTACCATCTCTGGAGGAATTGACGACGGGACGCGTCAAGGTAAGTCAACTGCGACTTGTGCAAATCCAGGATTTGCTGGGACGGGAACCGGTGCAATTGGAGACTGAAAATATTGCGGACTTGATTCGCGATAAGGTAGTGATGGTGACAGGGGCCGGTGGTAGTATCGGAAGTGAGTTGTGCCGGCAGATTGCTTCGTTCAATCCGAAACGGTTGCTACTGGTTGAACAATGTGAGGTTCAGCTTTTCAAGATCGAACAGGAGCTGGTGAGTAGAGGTTACGGAAGTAGCATTATGCCGGTAATCGCGGACATCCTCGACAGGGATCGAATGCGAACCATTTTCGAACGATTCAAGCCACAGATTCTCTTTCATGCTGCGGCTCATAAACACGTTCCGTTGATGGAGTATCAGCCAAGCGAGGCATTTAAAAACAACGCTTGCGGGACGGCGCTACTTGCAGAGATGGCACATGAATTTGGGTTGAGCCATTTCCTGTTAATCTCAACCGACAAGGCTATCAATCCGACTAGTGTGATGGGAGCCAGCAAACGGTTGGCGGAATTATTTCTTCAGGCGTTGGCCGCTCGCAATGGCAGGACCACCAGGTTTGTTGCGGTGAGATTCGGAAACGTACTTGGCTCTTCTGGAAGTGTGGTTCCGATTTTTGAGAAGCAGATTGAACAAGGCGGACCCGTCAAGGTGACTCATCCGGATGTCACTCGCTATTTCATGACGATTCCCGAGGCAGTTGGTTTAGTTCTTCAGTCGGCTTCGCAGGCGATTGGCGGTGAAATTTTTGTACTCGATATGGGTGAGCCGATCAAAATTGTCGATTTGGCCCGGCAGTTGATCGAGCTTCACGGTCAGGAACCGGATGAAGATATCGAAATCGAGTTTACGGGTCTTCGTCCTGGAGAAAAGTTGTTTGAGGAAATCAGTCATCATGGAGAGAACCTTGAAGATACGAATCATCCCAAGATCATGCGTTTCATATCGGAACCACCCGATTTAGACGAAGTGCGTAAGCTTTTTCAGGAAATCGAGGATAACCTTCATAAGCTGGAAGCGGATCAGATGAAGCGATTGTTTCAGAAGGCGATTCCGGAGTATCAACCTTTTTTCACCTAGCGTCTGACTTCCAGTCGGAGCAACGGCGGCACTGGAATGGGTGCTCGAAAACTCATAACTTTCTGATAATCAATGGGTTGGAAACGAATGTGCTAATGGTGTGGCGAAAATGGGTGCTGACAGTGACTCGTTTTACGAAAGTGGGGCATGAAAAATTCCTTGCAAAATGAACCGTCAAGCGACTATATGCCGGCATCCTGCAAAATTGTGTTTTGGGGAATTGAACTCAATTAGGAAAAGGACGGAAAAAAATATATGAAAAAAATCATCACTGCATTGTTGTCGATGGCGATTGTTTTAGGAGTCGCTCAGGTAAATCTTGGAGCTGCCGATAAAAAGCCTGAGAAAGGCAAGTCAGACAAGAAAAAGGCCGCGCCTAAAAAGAAACGCGATACCTATCCGTACCGTGGAATCATCGGTGAGATCGACGGAAACAAAATCATCATCAAGCAAAAGTCTGGTAATCGCACGATCGTTGTAAGCGAGGGCGCGAAAGTAACGATTGATGGCAAGAAGGGTAAACTGGGTGATATCAAGGCCGGCGATTATGTGACCGGTCAGGTCAAAAAAACCGATGGTAAAGAGTCGGCGATATCTGTTTACAAAAAGGATAAACCGGCCGCCAAACCGAAGGGTAAAAAGCCGACCACGAAAAAGAAGAAGACTGACGACAAGTAATTTATCCTACTGAAATTATTTCGCGAAGCAGGCCATTTGGCCTGCTTTTTTTTGTTCCGATGACCCCTTTCCGGTAAGAACTTTCCCCCGCCGCCGACGATTGCGTTTGTGCTGAATGGAGTGCACGGGAAACAGGTGTGCGGGCCTGCGAACACTCACTTTGCATTCACCAGTTGCGCCAGCGGCACGACTTCGACTTTCTTGCCCAGTGCGTAATGCTTTTCGCCGGGATACACGACACGCAGTTCGTCGAGTTTCAGGTCAGCGAGGGCGATGCGCATGGAGGGCGTGAGCACCGGCGCGTCGGCACGCTTGCACTCGATGCCGATACGGCGGCCGTTTTTGAAGAGGAGGAGGTCAATCTCCGCGCCGTTGTGCGTGCCCCAGTAATAGGCTTCGTCGGGCCGCAATGCCTTAAGCACCTCCTCGACGGCGTAGCCTTCCCACGACGCGCCGACTTTCGGGTGATGCTCGAGGTCGCGCTGATTTGTGATGCCGAGCAGGGTGTGGAGCAGGCCGGTGTCGCGGACATAGACCTTGGGCGCCTTGACCTGGCGTTTGCCGAGATTCTCGAACCACGGTGGCAGTTGGCGGACCATGAACACGCCGGTCATCAGATCGAGATGGCGACGTACGGTGGATTCATTGACGGCCAGCCCGCGGGCGAGTTCGGCGGCATTCCAGGTCTGGCCGTGGTAGTGGGCGACCATGTTCCAGAATCGCCGCAATGCGACCGCTGGAATGGTGATACCCAACTGCGGAACGTCGCGCTCCAGAAACGTCTGGAGAAACTGCCGCCGCCAAACGGTCGAACCGGCTTCGGTGCGGGCGGTGTAGGACAGTGGGAATCCGCCGCGCACCCAGTGCCGCGTCTGTGCCTTTGCGCCAACGTCGGCGAGGCGGAAGCCTTCGAGCGGAATGGTTTCCAACCGGCCGGCGAGTGTTTCGGAGGATTGCCTGAGCAGGTCGGGTGAAGCACTTCCGAGAATCAGAAATCGCGCGGGCAACGGCTTCCGGTCCGCCAGCACGCGCAGCAGCGGGAACAATTCCGGGCGGCGCTGAATCTCGTCGATCACGATCACCCGCTTGAGCGGGCGCAGGGCGGTGTCCGGTTCGGACAGGCGGGCCAGGTCTTCCAGGTCGAAGTAGTTGAGCGACTCCGCCGGAACGAACTGACGTGCAAGGGTGGTCTTGCCGGACTGGCGCGGACCGAGAAGCGCGACCACGCGGCTGCGCCTGAGGGCGGTGCGAACCAGTGCAAGGTCGGCATTGCGGTCGATCATGCGCGCACTATATACCATGAAAATCCCGCAATCAATGCCGGATTTTCATGCATCAGAAACACATCTCACAGGCGGGACAGATTGACACCTGCACTTGTGGAACATGTGTTCCGAAGGCCCCTTTACGACTCTTCTTCCTTCAGCGCTTCGGCAAGGTTGAAGCGGAATCCAGGCAGAGCGGAGGACTCGAGTGTCGTTTCTCCCGGTGTCTCGGTGGTCCTGGTGTAACCTGATGGCCCGGGCTCGCAATAGACTTCGGTCAACCCTTCCTCCGGTCTGACAATCCAGTATTCAGGCACGCCGGCTTTCGCATAGTCGGCCGCTTTCGCCCGATCGAGTCCAAGAGAACTCACGGCGACTTCGATGACCAATCGGGCAGTTGTCGGTTTCTGGTGGCGAAACAGCCTTGCGTTTCCTTTGACGACTGAGATATCCGGTTCCGGTTCGGAATTTTCGATGGTAATGGGATCTTCCTTTCTTACCCAAAAGTCTGTTCCCTGACAATGACTGCGCAAAAGTTCCACAAGGAGTTCGACCAGGAATAGATGAAGTTCAGATTTGGACATTTTTTCAACCAGCACACCGTTCAAAAGTTCCACTTTCCATTCGTCGAAGATGCCGAGATCGATCATCCGATGATAACGCTCGATGGTTATCGGCGCCACTCGTTCACGGATGTCCTGGATTTCCAGAGCTTCAATCACCTTGGCACTGTAGCGGTGGAGGCCCAGTGTGGCAAGGTTTCCGAAAGTGGAGGCAGCGTGCCTGTTATCCCGGTGGCCATTTCAGCGCTCGCCCACCGAGTATGTGCACGTGCAAATGCGGAACTGATTCCCCTCCATTGCGACCGTTGTTGATGACCAGACGATAGCCATCCGACTTCAGGTCCTCGTTCTCTGCCACCTCGGCTGCCTTGAGCAGCAAGTGTCCCAGTAGTTCATTGTCCCCCGCTTCCGCTTCGGCGATGCGAGGGATTGGCATTTTGGGAACAATTAATATATGCGTGGGTGCTTGGGGGTTGATGTCGCGAAAGGCGAGTACTTTGTCGTCTTCGTAAACGATCTCAGCGGGAATTTCGCGAGCGGCAATTTTTTCGAAAAGGGTTTTGCTCATGGATTCATCATTGGTGCGAGTGCGCCGTGGATTTGGAATCAAGGCGAAGAACTTGGCAAGCGCGAATTGGGGTGTTGCGGTAGGTCCGGCGGGCCTTTACGGACGACAGCGTAAATCCCGAAGGGACGGCCGGTTGGGATCTCAAAACAGATCGAGCGTGAGGTTCCCGGAGCTGTCATCCCCGTGGGACTCCTCGGATATCGACCAGTTTCCGACGCTAAAACGCCGGGCCACTGTCTGCTGTCTCCGGGACGACCACTC
>CALBIE010000246.1 GCA_937893495.1 uncultured Verrucomicrobiales bacterium
CGCCTGGCAAGGTGAAGATGGGCGAAACGAAAAACTCCTCTCGCTCTAACCGGACGGGAATCAAGCCGTGTCCATCGAGTTCGAAGCCGCGCCGACATCTGACAAAGTCGTGTGGAAAAACTCTTGCGGAACTTGAGGCCTTTCAATGCCGTTGAAAACCGCGAATGGACGCCGACAAAGACGAATCTTACTTTTCCTGCGCGAGCTGATACGCCTTGAGAGCGTCGTCAACGGTGTATTGAAACGCATTATTCAAGGAACGGGTTACATCCTGCCGCACCTTTTCAGATAGTGGGCAGTTTTTTATGGCCTCCACAAAGAAATCGTAGCGCACTTTGTGACTGGGGAGGACCTCGTTTTTTCCGGGTACGGGAAAGTAGTCCATGTCCATCATGGTCGCCGCCGCCGGAAACGCGCCGGATAAGGCGCGCCCAATCCACGGTTCCTTTCCGTAATCGCCCGCCACCTCCAGTGCCCGCGAAGCGTCGCCACGCATCAGGGCCATGACCACGGTTTCATTCCATTCCGGGTGTGCCTTGCCTTTCAGGAATGTGATCGCCTTGCCGGGATTCGCCCATGCCCAATAGGTCAACATGTGCCCGATGCGCCCGCTCTTTTCTCGTTCCTTGTCCGGACCGTTGTTCGCGATCCAATCGATTCCGGCCTCGAGATCGAAACGTACCATCGAGATTGCCACGACGCTGGCCACGCCTTCCTGGCGGGGCGGTGGTGTCCATCCCATGCTGCCTCCACTCGCAAAATCCTGGGCGTTATAGACCTTGAGCGCCGCGATGACCTCGGGGGTGTTCCATAGTTTTTCAAATTTGGCTGCATAGGTTCGCACCGAATCGAGGTCCGGCAAGCCGGCAAAGAAACTCTCCATCGCGACCCAGTGTGACTTGGTCATCGGCTTCCGCAGACGGTTGAATGCACCGGTCAAAAAATTCAGCACCTGCTGTTCGGGCCCGTCTTCTCCATCCGTGGTCAGCAACCGCCACCCGCGTTCGGGATTGCTTCTCGCCAATTCCCCAAAAACATCCTCCAAGGCGCGCTTGGCCCAACCCCGCGTGAATGCGCCGGTCGCGCTCGGGTAATCGGTGAACATGCGCTTCAAGTGTGCGAGCGCCGGAGCGTCTTCCGCCGGTCGGGAACCGCGGAAGACGGCGTAAAGGGCCTGCTGATGTCCGCTGTCCAATTGAGCCACCTTTGAAAGATGCTGCATGACCCCGTTAAAATCCCGCCGTCCCCATTCCGCGAGCACCGCCGCCCGCACCCAGCCGCGCATTCCTTCCGTACGTCCGACCCCGACCTCCCGGCTGAGCTTGTGCAGTTCATCATCGGTCAGGCGTCGCGCCATGCCGGTGACGGCATCGAACGAGACTTCACTGCCGCCTTTCAAGTTTTTCAATTCGCCCAGCGCTTTTGCCGCGGCATCTGGAGTAAGGGCCTCCGCCGCGAACGCGCGAGACAAGGGTGTGGTCAACACAAGGGCGGTCGCCACGAGCAATTCACAGGTTACGAAGTTAAATGGTTTTTTCATTGGTAATCAGAGAATACGAGGTTGATCTATATGTTAACTCGACACCGCTTCGAACCCTTTCTTAGAAAGACTTTTGAATTTTGATCTTACCGCGGCTTTTTCCCCTACACCCGGGCTGCCCAGGTGGCTCCGTGAGCATTATCAAGGAAGGGTGATCATTCGAAATCAATGTTTTGTTGGAGGTCACGCTTTAGCGTGATTGATGCATCGCTTGCTGATTTCAGTGGTTTTGAAAGACGCGCCTCACCAGCCCGGTTTCCCGGGGCCGGCGAGGCGCGCGTGACTCAGTCCCCAACCGAGCAAAGGGCGAGTCCGAAACGACATTTCAACCAGTGAAACGCCAGACGGACCCGCCCCCCGGTCGGGCTTGGGAATTCAATTCGGATTATCAACGTTAACGGAGCGCCAACGACTTGGATCCGTTTCGCAGGGCGGGGTCCAGATCAAACCGGTCCAGGTTCATCACCTTGTTCCACGCCGCCACGAAGTCCTGCACAAACTTCCGCTGCCCGTCGTTGCTGGCATACACTTCCGCAATGGCCCGCAGTTGCGAGTTGGAGCCGAACACGAGATCGACGGAACTGGCGGTCCATTTGACTTTGCCGGTCTTGCGGTCATGGCCTTCGTAGAAGTGCTCGCAAACGGCCGACTTTTTCCACTCCGTGCCGATGTCCAGCAGGTTCACGAAGAAGTCATTGGACAACTTCCCGGGCTGTTTGGTGAACACGCCCAGATGCGGGAAGCCGACGGTTGTATCCAGCACCCGCATGCCGCCGATGAGAACGGTCATTTCCGGCGCCGAGAGCGTGAGCAGTTGGGCCCGGTCGATCAGCAACTCCGGCGCGGGTCGGTCGAGTTCGTGATTGAAAAAGTTGCGGAACCCGTCGGACTTCGGTTCAAGCACGGCGAACGAAGCCACGTCGGTCTGCTCGTGCGACGCGTCGGTGCGCCCGGGCGTGAACGGAACCACCACCTCAACTCCGGCCTGCTTCGCGGCTCTTTCGACGGCGGCGCAGCCACCCAGCACGATCAAATCCGCCAGGGAGACTTTCTTGCCGCCGGCCTGCGCCCGGTTGAAATCCCGCTGGATTCCTTCGAGCGTCGGCAAGACCTTCGCCAGTGCGGCCGGGTTGTTGACTGCCCAGTCCTTTTGCGGCGCGAGGCGGATGCGCGCTCCGTTCGCTCCCCCGCGTTTGTCGCTGCCACGGAACGTGGAAGCGGCTGCCCAGGCGGTCGAGGCCAGTTGCGAAACCGACAGTCCCGAGTCGAGAACTTTGCCCTTGAGCTGCACGATGTCCTGCTCCCCGATCAGTTCATAATCGACCGCTGGGATCGGGTCCTGCCACGACTGTGGCTCCGGCACTTCCTTGCCGAGCAACCGGGAGACGGGTCCCATGTCGCGGTGGGTCAGCTTGTACCACGCCTTGGCGAAGGCCTTGTTGAACTCCTCCGGGTGATCGTGAAACCGCTTCGAGATCTTCCCGTAGATCGGGTCCATCCGCAGCGCGAGGTCGGTTGTGAACATTATCGGGGCGTGACGCTTCGACTTGTCGTGGGCGTCGGGTACGGTGTCCGCTGCGGCAGGATCTGTCGGAGTCCACTGCCAGGCTCCGGCCGGGCTTTTCACCAGATCCCAATCGTAGCCGAACAGATTGTCGAAGTAGTCGTGTGACCACTTCGTCGGGGTGGTAGTCCAGGCTCCTTCGAGCCCGCTGGTGATGGTGTCGCCGGCGTTGCCCTTGCCGAACTTGTTCTTCCAGCCGAGGCCCTGCTCTTCGAGACCGGCTCCCTCGGGTTCCGGACCGACGTTTTTCGCACTGGCGGCGCCATGCGCCTTTCCGAGTGTATGGCCGCCGGCAATCAGGGCGACGGTTTCCTCGTCATCCATCGCCATGCGGGCGAACGTCTGACGGATATCCCTGGCAGCGGCCAACGCGCTTGGTTGCCCGTTGGGCCCCTCCGGATTGACGTAGATCAAGCCCATCTGAACGGCGGCGAGAGGATTCTCGAGATCGCGGTCGCCACTGTAGCGCTTGTCTCCCAGCCATTCGCTTTCCGGCCCCCAGAAAATGTCTTCCTGCGGTTCCCAGACATCCTCGCGACCGCCGGCGAATCCGAACGTCTTGAAACCCATGGACTCAAGGGCCACGTTGCCCGTGAGCACCATCAGATCAGCCCATGAGATTTTGTCCCCGTATTTTTGCTTGATCGGCCAGAGCAACCGGCGGGCCTTATCGAGGTTGGCGTTGTCAGGCCAACTGTTGAGCGGCGCAAAGCGCTGGGTGCCGTAGCCGGCGCCACCGCGACCGTCGGATACGCGGTAGGTCCCGGCGCTGTGCCAGGCCATCCGAATGAACAACGGCCCGTAGTTCCCGTAGTCGGCCGGCCACCAGTCCTGCGACGTCTTCATCAACTTCGCGAGGTCCTTCTTCAAGGCGTTCAGGTCGAGTTTTTTGAACTCGTCAGCGTAGTTGAAGTCCCCGCCCATCGGATTCCCTTTGCGGGAGTTTTGGTGCAGCATCTTCAAGTTCAACTGATTCGGCCACCAGTCCCTGTTCGACATCGTCCCGGCCGCCGTGTGTCTGGCCGCCGCAGGTCTGACGGGGCCCATCACCGGGCACTTACCAATTGCGAGAGCTTCGTTGTCGGGGTTGGGGGCTTTGGCCGCCTGGGATGCAATGTTCAAGCTCATGGCTAGCGTAATGAGGAGGTTGATTTTCATATTTTCTTGTTCGCGCCGCTTTCGTCGGTCGACGACCCGGCGCGGGGCCGTCGGCTTGTCCCGATTCGTTGTGAATGACCATAGCCTCGCGCATGGCGGAGCGATTGTAAAATTAAACAAATATGCAAAATTGATTTAAACAACAAATTGACCAATTGTGGCGCTACCGATGAACTTTCGCGATCTTGAATACCTTGTCGCCGTCGCTCGGCTGTCCCATTTCGGCAAGGCGGCCGAAGCCTGCCATGTCAGTCAGAGCGCACTGAGCCTGCAGTTGCAGAAGCTGGAGCGGGAACTGGGCGCGCAGTTGCTGGAACGCACCAGCCGCAGCGTGGTGGTCACGGAGACGGGGCGGGAGATCGTCCGACGGGCGACGGAGTTGTTGCAAGGCAGGCGGGAACTCCTGGACGCTGCGCGCCTTTTCGCCGGGGGGCTTCCCCAGCACGTGAGGATCGGGGCCATCCCGACAGTCGCTCCCTATCTGTTCGCGGATTTGCAGACCGGATTCCGCAAACATTTTCCCACGACAACACCGCTGTTCGACGAGGAGGTCACCGAACGCCTCCTGATCGCCGTCGCCGCCGGCGAGCTTGAGGCGGGCATTCTTGCCACGCCCGTGGAGGATACCCTGCTGGCCGAGGTCGAACTGTTTGAGGAGCCGTTCCTGCTGGCCGTGCCGGTGGGGCATCCGCTCGCGCGGCGCAAAGATGTTGGTCCGGGCGACCTCAGGGCAGACCCCATTTTGCTGCTCAAGGACACCCATTGTCTGCGGGAGCAGGTGATCGGGTTCTGCACGGCGAATCGGGTGGCAGGGAGAAGACAATCCGCAGCCACGAGCATTGCGACATTGCTTGCTCTCGTGCGCGCCGGCGGCGGCGTCACCCTCATTCCTCGCATGGCGGCGGGATCGGGTGCGAAACTCCCGGGAATCCGCTGCCTCCCCATCGTGCCGCCGCCAACCCGCAGACTTCGCGTCATCTTCCGGAAAACCTCGCGCGTCGGCCGGCGATTGGCCGAAGCCATCCAACTGTGCGTGGGGTCCGCGAATGGGCGCTGACCGACGCTCGCTCGGTTCACCGCGAGCCGAATGACTTGATCTTCTCGTCCATCTGCCGTGAGTGTATTCCGTATTGTGTTATCCGGCATTCCAATGAAACGAATTTTTCTCTCCCTCTCTGTCATCCTTTTCCTTTGCGTGTCCAGTTACGCCGCCACGAAAACGAAAATCGCGCTGATGGCGGGCACGCAGGGCCATGGGCTCGGCTCCCACGAGTGGAACACCGCGGCCGCGCTGATCGAGGAGTATCTGGAAAAGGCGTATCCGGAGGTGGACTGCGTCCCTTACTACCACCGGCAATGGCCGACGGACCTGAATGAACTGGCTGACGCGACGGCAATCGTGGTGATCGACAGCGGCGGCGGCGGACATCCGGTGGCGCGGCGTTTACAGGAGTTCAAGCCGCTGATGGACATGGGCATCGGGTTTGCCTGCCTGCATTACGCTGTCGAAGTGCCGAAGGGTGATGCGGGTGACGCGTTCAAGGAGTGGCTTGGCGGACATTTCGAAACGTTCTGGTCGGTCAACCCGCATTGGGAAGCCGAGTTCAAATCGTTTCCCGATCACCCGGTCGCGCGCGGCGTAAAACCGTTCAAGATCAACGACGAATGGTATTTCCACATGCGCTTTCGCGACGGGATGAAGGGCGTTACGCCAATCCTTTCCGCCGTGGCTCCGGCCGAGACGATGAAGCGCGGCGACGGTCCGCATTCCGGCAATCCCGCTGTAAGCAAGGCCGTTGCGCACGGCAAACCACAACACCTTGCCTGGGCGACCGAGCGCGAGAACGGCGCGCGCGGATTCGGTTTCACCGGCATGCACATGAACGCGAACTGGGCGCAGGACGATTTCCGCAAGGTGATTCTCAACGGCATTGCCTGGACGGCAAAGTTGGCGATTCCGGAAGGCGGAATCAGTTCGGAGGCAAAGACGACGGAAGCGCTGCAGGCGCTGGCGAAAAAGTTTGAAGGTGGATTTGGCAAGGCCGGCAGGGAGGCAATGAAAGTGACCGAACCTGCCGCAGCAGCGGCCTCGGAAACGAAGCCCGTTTTTCAGAGTGAATTGCTCAACACCGCAGCGAAGAGCCGGTTCGTGGAAATGGACGTTCCCTTGGAGAAGAAGACGCGGAAGCTCTACCTCGGTGTTTCCGACGAGGGCAGCCGCAGTTGCGACTGGGCGGATTGGATCGATCCGCGTGTTGTGTTGGCCGACGGGTCCGAGGTTTCCCTGACCACGCTGCGCTGGAAACCGGTGATCACCGGATACGGACGCACGCAGATCAACAAGAACCAAAAGGGTGACGCTATCAAGGTTGGCGACAAGGTGTTCGAACGCGGCGTCGGAACCCATGCGCCGAGCGTGGTGGAGTTTGATCTGCCAGCGGGCGCGACCCGTTTCCGCGCGCAGGGCGCGATCGATGACGGTGGCATGGTTCGTAATGGGAAACCCAGCAATGCGGACGTCCGATTCCTGATTTACACCGGACAACCGAAGGCGCTGCCGAAGTTCAACGCCGTGGGCAAATCGGCCTTCTTCGATCCCGACAGCCGGAAACCGCAGAGCGTGCCGGTCGATGCCTTCACCCACCCCGACAATCTCGAGGTCACGGTCTGGGCGACCAGCCCGATGCTGTTCAACCCGACCAACATGGACACGGACGAGGCCGGCCGCATCTGGGTGACGGAGGGCGTGAACTACCGCAAACACAAGGGCCGCCGCCCGGGAGGCGATCGTGTGGTGGTCCTGGAAGACACGGATGGCGACGGCAAGGCGGACAAGTCCCACACGTTTGTGCAGGACCCGGAACTCATTGCGCCGCTCGGCATTGCCGTGCTGGGAAATAAAATAGTCGTCTCCCAACCGCCGCATTTGATCGTTTACACCGATGTGGACGGTGATCGGAAGTTCGATCCGAAAAAGGACAAACGCGAGAATCTGTTGACCGGCTTCTTCGGCAACAACCACGATCACAGCCTGCACGCGGTTGTGGCCGGTCCGGATGGCAAATGGTACATCAACCATGGCAACACCGGCGCGGATTTCAAGACGCGCGATGGAGTGCGCTATCGCGTGGGCGGCCCTTATTGGGATGGGGCGAAGATTGCCGGCGCGCGCAGCGACGACGGCCGCGTCTGGACCGGCGGATTCGCCGCGCGGATGAATCCCGATGGCACGGGCTTGACGATGATTGGGCACGGCTTTCGCAACAGCTACGAAAGCTGTCTCACGTCCCTTGGTGACGTGTATCAGAACGACAACGACGACCCGCCGGCGTGTCGGACAACGTGGTTGATGGAAGGCGGTTTCCTCGGGTTCTTCTCCCGCGATGGCACCCGCCATTGGAAGGCGGACATGCGCGCGGGCCAGACTGTTGCGGAAGCGGAATGGCGTCAGCATGACCCGGGCACATTGCCGCCGGGTGACGTGTACGGCGCGGGTTCACCCACGGGCATAGCCTTCTACGAACACGGCGCGCTGCCGGCGAAATACAACGGCTTGCTGTTAAGCGCCGAAGCACGCGGTCAGGTGATCTTTGGCTATTATCCGAAAGCCGATGGCGCGGGCAAAAAACTGGAGCGGTTTGATTTTCTGAAGGCCACCTCGGGCAACATGTTTCGTCCCTCCGACGTGATGGTCGGCGCGGACGGCGCCATCTACGTTTGCGACTGGTTTGATCCGGGAGTGGGTGGTCACGGTGATCGGGACGAAAGCCTCTCCGGCACGATCTACCGCATTGCGCCCAAGGGTTTTAAACCGTTGCTGCCGGAACGACAGCAAGATCCGATCGTCCGCCTCATGAGTCCGGCTCCGAACGTTCGTTATGACGGCTGGCAGGAGTTGAAAGCCACCGGCGCGAATGCGTACCGTTCTGTGGAGATGCTCTTGCAGGACGCCAATCCCTACATCGCCGCGCGCGGGGTCTGGTTGCTGCCGTTCCTCGGTGAAAAGGGCTTGAAGGAATGCCGCGCCCGACTCGCGCACAAAGACCCGGAACAACGCCTGCTCGCCTTCCGTGCTCTGCGCAATGCCGGTCAACCGGTCCTCGGCCTGGCCAAGCAGTTGGCGGACGATCACAACGTCGCCGTCCGCCGCGAAGTGGCCGTCGCCCTGCGGAACGAACCAGCCGAAGGCAAACTGCCTTACGTCGCCACGTTGTTGCAGCAATATGACGGAAAGGATCGGGTTTATCTCGAAGCCTGCGGACTGGCAGCTGAAGGCGTGGAAGTAAAGCTCTGGGCGCACCTGCACAAGGCGCTCAAGTCTGATTCACCGTTGGCGTGGAGCGAGGCCTTTGCCCGTATCACGTGGCGACTCCAGCCGGAAGCCGCGTTGCCCGCGTTGCTCGAACGCGCGCGCAGCGAAAAGCTTTCCCTGACCGACCGGAAACTCGCGGTCGATACGATTGCTTTCACCCGCACGAAGTCGGCGGCGGAAGCAATGGCGGAGTTGCTGAAAGAAAAGGCCCTCATCAAGGACACCGCCACCGCGTGGATGCTCAATCGCGCCGCTGGCGAATGGAAGAAGTTCAACTGCATGCCGTATCTGAAGAAGTATGGCATCTACGATCCCGACAAGGTCGAGGTGCAGGAGGTGCAGGAGGTGCAGGTGCCGCCGCAGCCGAAAACCCAACTCCCGACCGCCCGTGAACTCGCAAAACTCAAGGGCAATCCCGCCACCGGCAAACTGATCGCCACGGCCTGCACGACCTGCCATCGCATCGACGGCATCGGCGTGGACTACGGCCCGGACCTGCGCGGCTGGGTGGCCAGCCAAAGTGTTGAAAACTTCATTGAAGCCGTCCTCAATCCATCCGGCACGATTGCCCACGGCTATGACGGTGAAATCGTGACACTCAAGGATGGTCGGCAGATTCACGGCCAGATCTATTCATCCGGCGACCCGCTGATGATTCGCTCCACGGGCGGCATCACGCAGTTGATTCCGAAGAAGCTGATCAAGGGCAAGATTGAGCCGCTCCGCCGTTCATTGATGCTCTCCGCAGAACAACTCGGAATGGACGCCCAGCTCGTCGCCGACCTCGCGGCGTTCTTCAAGGACTATAAATGAAAGATGAAGAGAGCTCGTTCAACACCGCTTGAAATGAGAAGGCATGGCGTTCGTACGGTTCGGGAATTGAACAACTTTTCCTCGACGGCGGTCGGCGACTATGTGTCTGCCTCAAGCTTTTTCGGGCGGCTCGAGAAGCCGTCGGGGAAAGTCACGGTGTCCGTGCATGGCGCGTCGCAGGATGACGCCTTCTTTCGTGGTTTCGAAGAACAGAATGTGTTTGTTGAAAGGCCGGCCAACCACAAAGAAGCGCCAATTGGCGAGCCGGGGATGGGTGAATCTGCCAGGTGGCCCAAGTCCAGGCTGTTGTCCCAACAGGTGACACGTGGATTCGATCGCACTCAGGTAAAGGTCCGCAACTTCCCAATCCGCCTTGGCTACGTACCACTCAAACTGCCGTTCGACATCCGAAATGAAATCGGCCGTTTTGAGAGCCGTCGTGATTCAGCGGAGGCGAAACGGTCGCGGACGCGTTGGCGGACGCCTGCAAAGTCTTCGGTGGTCAACTTGCTGGCAGGCTGGTCGGCCGATTCAAGAAGCCAGGCTTCCAACTCGGGCGTCATCGGAAAAGTTTGCCGTTGATGGTCGCGCAGACATCGGAGCATATCATTGACCAGTTTGGCCGGGTCGGTGCACGTTCTGGCCGAGACTACGAGGTTGGATTTCGGTTCGCCCGCAGTTCAATCAGTTGACATTTGTTTGAAACAAATTCAATGACACAGCATTCAGCCAATCCAGAACGATACAGTTGGAGCGCGGAATTTATTCCGCAGAAACGTGGATCTGCCGATCGGTTCCCAAATTTTGAACCGGGTTATCTGACGCATAAGATAGTGAGGGCTGCCGACGAGTTTGGTAACCGCGCGACCGCTGGCTGCGAGCGGGCTCTTCCGCAGCATGAATGCCGCCCTCCCACCGCTTCAACTGGATGGTTCCAGTTAATTCCAACTCAATGAAGATCATTATCAAACTCATCGCCCTCCTGCTCTTGACGTGCATTCAGCTCGCGTCCGCAGCTGCCGCCGCGAAACCGAACATCCTTTTCATTTTCGCCGATGACTGGGGTTGGGGCGATCTCAGCTGCCACGGGCATCCGTATGTGAAGACACCGAACATTGATCGGTTGGCCAAAGAGGGAACTGACTTTCACCGTTTCACCGTTGCCAGCGGAGTTTGTTCGCCGAGCCGGACGGCCGTCATGACCGGTCATTTTCCGGCGCGCTACAACATCGACGGGCACTTCGCCTGGGTGCCGAGCAATGCGAAGCGCAACATGCCCGACTGGCTCGATCCGAAGACGCCGACTCTGCCCGGGATGCTTCAGTCAGCGGGTTATGCGACGGCACACTTTGGCAAGTGGCACCTTTCGAATGACATGATCCCCGATTCGCCGTTGCCGGGCGTCTATGGGTACGACGACTACGGAGCCTTCAACTGCGCCGGGGAACAGATGCCGGTGCATGAAGACGCGGACCATGCCATTGCCTTCATCGAGAAGAACGCGGCGGCGAACAGGCCGTTCTTCGTCAACCTGTGGATGCACGAACCGCACACGCCTTTCCACACCGTGCCGAAATACGAGTGGCGCTTCCGCGACATGGAGAGCAGGCCGGACGCGATCTATGCCTCAGTGCTGTCCCACGCGGATGACCGGATCGGCAAGGTTCTCGAGGCATTGGATCGACTGAAGTTGACGGAGAACACGCTGGTTGTTTTCAGTTCCGACAACGGCCCGGCGCGTGCGTCCAGGCCGACGGAACTCACGCTCGGGTATGACACCGCCACCGGAGCGGGTTGGGGAATCGGGGCGTCCAAAGGAATCACCGCAGGCAGGAAAGGCTACAAATCCGCCCTGTTTGAAGGAGGCATCAACGTCCCCTTCATCGCCCGCTGGCCTGGAAAAATCGAAGCCGGAAAGATCGATGGCAATTCGCTGATCTCGGCTGTAGATCTCCTCCCCACGTTCTGCGAAATCGCCGGAGCAAAGCTGCCGGCCACCTATGAACCGGATGGCGTCAGTCAGGTGGCCGCCCTGAAAGGAAAGCCCGCGAGTACGCGCCAGAAGCCCCTGTTCTGGAAAATGGCCTCACCCTGGCCCGCTCCCAAAGATCGTCCCTACCATTGGGTCTCGTACGCGGTCGTGGATCAGAACTGGAAACTCGTGGCAAACCGTGACTCCGAATACGTGGAGCTCTATGACCTTGTCACGGATCCATACGAGAAGACCGACTTGAAGGGGACGCGACCGGCCGTTGTGAAACAACTGCTTGGCAAACTGAAACAATGGCAGTCCACCTTGCCCGGCAGGCCGACCGGCAATGTTTTCTCGGCTGAACGATCAAAATAGCCATGCGAATCGAAAAAGAATGTTCGTTCCTCGTCTGCTTTCTGCTGGCGGTCGCGGTCTTCCTGGCTGATGCGGCACCGAGGTTTGCCAATGTATTCAGCGATCACGCGGTGTTGCAGCGCGACGCGGAAATTCTTGTTTGGGGAAGCGACGCCAATCCGGGGCAGACGTTGTCGGTCCGTATTGGAAAACTCAGGGCCATCGCCACGGTCGAAGCATCCGGTCGTTGGAAAGCGCGGCTGCCTTCGCAATCTGCCGCCAACAGCGGGCAATCATTGGAATTGATTGAAGGCGAGGAAATTGTCGCGACCGTGAAGGATGTCGTGGTCGGAGAAGTCTGGCTTGCCGCTGGACAGTCCAACATGCAGTTCCCCGTGCGTGGAATGCTCAAAGGACTTCCGGAAGCCCAATCATGGGTGGAGTCGGCCAACCGATCTGCCATTCGCTTTCGTCGCATCGACGATCGCGTGTTGAACGATCGACAAGCGGAAGCAAACGACCTCGCGAGTGCCGGTGAGTGGAAACTCATGACACCGGACTCTGTGCTGGCGTTTTCCGCCGTGGCTGCCGTGTTTGCCCGCGAACTTCAGGAACAGCTTCAGGTTCCCGTCGGAATCATTGATGTGTCATGGGGCGGCAAACCGATTGAACCATTCATTCCCCGCGAAGCCTTTTCGACGCCGCTGCTCGGTCGGATTCGTGAGTTGGCGGATGCGGACAAACTAGAGGAACTTAAACAACTGCGCGGCGGCGTGATAATCCGTAATCCGGAGGGGTATCCCGGCGCCATCTTCAACGCCCGGATGGCTCCCGTGGTGCCGTACGGATTGTGCGGCTTCCTGTGGTATCAGGCGGAGTCCAACGCCGGGCGGGGTGAAGACCCGCGCGAGTATCGATACAAGATGCAGGCGCTGGTCGAAGGCTGGCGTGCGCGATGGAAGAACGAGAAACTACCGGTCTATTTCGTGCAACTGCCGAGTTATCCGCCGGCATCCGGTTGGATCCGTATGCGCGAGGAACAACGTCTTGCTCTCACGATTCCTGATACGGCCATGGCTGTCACCATCGATATCCGCGGGGAAGGGATTCATCCGCCGGACAAGCTGTCGGTGGGGCGGCGTCTGAGCCGGTTGGCGTTGGTGCAATCCTATGGCCGCGCGGAACTCGAATCATCCGGGCCGCTCTATCAAAGTCACCGCGTTGTCCGGTCGAACATCCGCGTGCGATTTACTCATGTGAAGAGTGGATTGATGGTGGGCGAGAAGCCGGGTGTGTTGCCGGCACGGGAAACGTCGGGCGCGCCTCTGCGGTGGTTCGAGGTGGCCGGAGGAAATAAAATCTGGCATGCGGCTGAGGCACGAATCGATGGTGAGGAAGTGGTGGTGTCAGCCAGGCAGGTTGCCAACCCGGTCGCGGTTCGTTACGCCTGCCAGACCCAGCCGCAAGGCGGCAACCTCTACAATCGTGCCGGGCTGCCGGCTTCGCCATTCTGTTCCCATCTGGAGATGCTTCCATGGGCGAACCAGAAATGAGCCGTTGATCGCCGTTCGTGCATGTGAGACTGAAAGCAGACGTGGATGATTTTTTTCCCGCACTCCATGATTACAAGATTGTAATCGAAACGGACTGGACACGACTCTATACGGAAACACTGAATAACCCCGACTGATGAGTTTTCGCTTCAACAATACCGGGTGCCTTTGCCTCCTCCTGGCGGGAGTTGCGGCTGGTTGCATGACTCATCGGCCGGGACCGGACCCATTGCCGGCCGTGACCCCGTCCTCCTTTCGCGAAGCGCCGGCTGAAACGCCTTCCGGCGATTTGCCGGCACCATGGTGGACATCGCTGAATGATCCCGTGCTGGGTGGATTAATCGATGTCGCCCTCGCGGGAAACCTGAATCTCGATCGGTTTGTGGCGCGGGTGCGGCAGGCGCATGCGCGCTGGCAAAAGGCTGGCGGTGAGTTGTTGCCGACGCTCGACGGGACGGGTGAGGTGAACGCGCGGACAAGGAGCAAAGGCAAACCGAGCCAGACAACGGCGCTCGGGGTGATGTGGAACTGGGAAATCGATGTCTGGGGTCGATTGACGTCGGTTCGGGATGCGGAGTCTCAGGACATGATCGCCGCGCGGTGGGATTTGGAGGCCGCGCGATTGTTTTTGTCCGCGGCTGTGGCGCAGACTTACTTCGAGATTCTGGAGCAAAGTCTGCAGTTGAACCTGTTGCGGCGACAAAACAGTGTGAACGCGACATTGCTGGATTTGACCAGACTGCGGTTCGGACAGGGTCAGGTATCCATTGTCGATGTCTATCAGCAGCGCGCGCAGGTCGCTGCCACCGATTCGCGAGTGCCGGAAATTGAGTCGCGTCTGGAGCAGCTTGAATATGCCTTGGATGATTTGCTGGGGCAGGGTGGAGGAACGCGGCAACGAAGGATTGCTCCGTTATTGCCGGTGCTCAACAACCCTCTTTCACCGGGAGTTCCGTCTGATTTGTTGATTCACCGGCCGGATCTGGTCGCCGTGCAAAACCGGATGCGGGCCATCGATCATCGGATTGGCGAGGCACTGGCGGATCGTCTGCCCCGTTTTCGAATTGGCGGACTGTTGCAGGGAGAAGGATCGCCATCGATCGACGGATTGTTGGCCAGTGCAGTCGCCGACTTTGTCGGCCCGATTATTGATGGTGGAACAAGGCGGGCCGAGGTCAACCTTCGCCGTGCCCAACTGGATGAGTTGCTGGCGGAGTATTCACAGTCCTACCTGACGGCAGTTCGGGAGGTGGAGACGGCTTTGTTGCAGGAACGCAAGTCCGTTGAACGTGGAAAACGGTTGCACGAGGAGTTGGATATCGCCAACAAACTTTTGACTGAGACCCGTAATCGATACAGTCAGGGCGTGCTGACGGAATACCTGCCGGTGTTGGACGCCGTGTCCCGCGTGCAGATCCTCGAACGGGAGGTTATCACCAACGAGCGCGAGCGAATTGGTTTTCGGGTTGCATTGCACCGGGCCATTGGCGGTCCAATGCCGGCGAATGAGGAAGAACGTAAATAGATTTCATGAGTGAGGAAGCAAAGAATAGGCGAGGGCCTTTGGCCTGGGTGGGGCCGATCGTGGTCCTGGTAATCGGCGGATTTGCCGCCGGATGGTTGGTCAAAAACGCGCCGCGCACGCAGCCGATTGAAGAGGCGCGACCACCGAAAACGGTGACTACGGTAGTGGTCGATCCGCAGGTCGAACGAATCGCGGTGGTCAGCCAGGGTACCGTGATTCCCTCGCGCCGCGTCGTTTTGCAACCCCAGGTGCGGGGATTGATTGTCCGGCAGCATCCGGCTTTGATTCCGGGCGGCACGATTGCAAAAGGAGAGGAGTTGCTGGGTATCGATCGGGCGGATTATGAAATTGCGTTGGTGGCGGAAGATGCCGCGCTGGAGGAGGCGCGCTATGAACTCGAACTCGAACGGGGCAAACAGGTCGTGGCGAAGCGCGAATTTGCAATCCTGCTGGGTGAGCTTGCCGAAAGTGGTGCGAATCGCTCCCTGGTTCTACGGGAACCCCATTTGCGGCGGGCCGAGGCGAAAATGCGCAATGCGACTAATCAGATTGCCCGCGCTCGATTGGATCTGGAACGAACCTCCGTCATCACGCCCTTCAACGTCCTGGTGGTGGACGAATCGGTGGAGCTTGGGCAGTTGACTGAGCGGGGAAGTCCGGTGGCGACGCTCGTTGGCACGGATGAATTCTGGGTGCAGGCGAATGTGTCGCTGGACATGTTGCATTGGATTCGGTTTCCGCGAGAAGGACAGGAAGGTGCCCTCGTGATGTTAAAGATTGAGACGGGCAACGGCAGCCCGATTCGCCGCGAGGGACGAGTGGTGCGGTTGCTTGGCGACCTTGATTCGAAGGGGCGTATGGCGCGCGTTCTTATTAGTATCGAAGATCCGCTGAACCTGCGGCAGCAGGAAGACCGCTTGCCACTGTTGCTCGGCACTTATGTGCGGGCCGAGATTGATGCGGGCGAGTTGGAAAATGTGCTGACCATTGAACGCACGATGTTGCGCGAGGATGATCGCATTTGGGTTGTGGACACGAACAGTCAGGTTCAAATACGTGACGTGAAGGTGCGCTGGCGGCGCGAAAAAACCGTGATCATCGATAACGTGATTAAACCCGGCGAAGTGTTGATTGCAGGCGGAATTCGGGTCGCATTGCCGGGTATGAAAGTTGTTTCCAGGAGTATTGCTCAAGGGAATATAAAGCAGACGAAGGGGAGCGGGAAACAGCCGTGATGGGGGGCGTGCCACATAACGAATTGCCGAATGGATAATCATCACCAGGCGAAACAGGAGGGGGAAGCATCCACTCATCATGGCGTGCTTGCCTGGTTTGCGCGCAATCATGTGGCGGCCAATCTTTTGATGGTTGCTGTCGTGGTGGTCGGTCTCCTGGTTGCAAGAACGATTCGAAAGGAAGTCTATCCGAGTTTCAGTCTCGATACCGTGGAGATCTCCATAGCCTATCGCGGCGCCAGTCCAGAAGAGGTTGAACGCGCCATCGTCGTGCCCGTAGAATCCGAGCTGCGTGGAATGGATTTGATTCGGCGGGTCCGATCCTTCTCGCGCGAAGGCAGGGCTGAAATCGAAATCGAACTGGTGCCGGGCACAGACAGTAATCGAGGTTTGCAGGAGATCACCTCAGCGGTTCAACAGGTGAGTGTCTTTCCCGATGAAACCGAACCGCCGCGAATCAGGCTGGACCGGGGCCGTCGCCGCGAGGTAATGCGGATCGCGCTGTACGGCGATCTGGATGAAAGGGGCTTGACCGCCTTCGCCCGACAGATTGAACAGGGACTGCTGGCGGATCCGGTGATTTCGTTGATCAACTTTCGCGGAATCAGGCGACCCGAGATCACGGTCGAAGTTCCTCTGGCGCGACTGCGATCCCTGAATCTGACGCTGGACGATATCGCCCGAGCCTTGAGTGCCTCCGCGCTCGACGTGCCGGCGGGAACCATGCGCACGCCCGGTGGTGATATTCTGCTCAAGACGACGGAACGAAGAGACTTCGCCCGTGAGTTCGAAAGGATACCGATTGTCAGCACGGCTGATGGTGCCCAGGTGACCCTGTCGGATATCGCGAAGATCACGGACGGATTCGAAGACTCGCAGCGCGAAGCCTATTTCAACGGCAAGCGAGCGATGTTCCTCGAGGTGATGAGCGCCGAGAATCAATCTCCAGTCGAGGTGGCGGTCGCCGTGCGAGCCTTCATCGAACGGGAGCAGAAGAGTCTGCCGGCGTCCGTTGGGCTGACGCTCGCTCGCGATCGATCTGATGATTACGAGGAACGTATACAGTTGCTGATGCACAATGGAGCGTTGGGATTGATTCTGGTTTTACTGGCGCTCGGATTGTTTCTTGAATTGCGCGTTGCCTTCTGGACGGCGGCGGGAATTCCAGTTTCCATCATCGGCGCGCTGATTCTGCTGCCCTCAATGGACGCCAGTATCAACATGATTTCACTGTTCGGATTCATCGTGACCCTGGGAATCGTGGTGGACGACGCCGTGGTGGTGGGAGAAGAAATATTCCATCGCGTTTCCCTGGGGACACCACGTTTGCAGGCTGCGGTGGAAGGGGTGCGGGCGATGTCCGTGCCAGTCACCTTTGCCGTGGCGACGAACATCATTGCGTTCATGCCGTTGTTGTTTGTGCCGGGTGAAACAGGGCGCTTCTTTCAAATCCTGCCGGCTGTTGTGATTGCTGTATTTTCTGTTTCACTGATTGAATGCCTGTTGATCCTGCCGTCGCATCTGTCGTTCGGCGGTGGCAAACAAACGCAGTCGTTATGGGGAAAATTCAACGCCTGGCAAACCCGCTTGCGCACGAAACTGGATGACCTCATCGACTGGCTTTATCTCCCGGTCGCCCGCTTTGCCATTCGCTGGCGATATCTGGTCGCTTCAGTGTTCGTCGCCGGATTACTGATCGTCGTGGCTTACCTCATGGGGGGGCACATTGAGTTCGCCTTTCGTCCGTCGATTCAAACTGATTTCGTGCAGGCGGAGATTGAATTGCCCTCCGGCACATCCGTTGACATCTCGCGCCGAACCGCGTTTGAAATCGAAGCGGCGGCCTATCGCACTCTCGAGAAGCTGGGTGAAAAGAATATTCTGAAAGGGATGTATACGACCGTGGCGGAGCGTGGTCCGAACGAGGCTGAAGTGTCGGTCATCCTCGTTCCATCCAGCAATCGCAAGATTTCGAGCGAGGAGTTCGCCAATCGCTGGCGGGATGAAATCGGCGAAGTGC
>CALBIE010000247.1 GCA_937893495.1 uncultured Verrucomicrobiales bacterium
GTCGATGGACATGATGACGCTGCTCAAGCCGTCATCCGTGAGCCCGCGCAGATTTGCGTCGGTCCACAAACCGCCATTAGTGCAGATCATCGGGTGAATCCCGCGCTCAGCCGCATAACGGACCATTGGACGTAATTCTTTATGCGCCATCGGCTCGCCGCCGACAAAAAGGAGGTAACCGATGTGGTTCTTTACGCAGATGTCGATGACATCCTTTGCCTCCTGAAGGGTGACGCTGTGGCGTTGTTTGGAGTCGAATTTTGAGCGGGCAAATCCGCAGAAATCGCAATCCGCGTTGCACACGTTGGTGATAGCGAACTGAAGATAGCCCGGCCCTCCGTGGTCGAGCACCTCGCCCACGAGTTTGAAAAAACCTTTGGCCGGGCGACGAACAGGACTGGCGGTTTCCTTGGGAGAAACCGGTTCCTTCGTCGCCTGTCCTTCAGTTGGTTGTTTGGTTGCAGAGACAGACATCCAAATTTGTTTTGTATAGTTGCAGATTTTTTTTTGCTAAATCAAACCTTTCTTTGTTACTGCCTGAATTCGGTGGGCGAATCGGGCCATGAATATCAAAAAAAAGACCGCCGAAGGGCGGTCTTGGGTCAAAATTCGAGAAAATGAATTATCTTAATTCTTTGATAAAAATGTTGCGAAACTGCATCAGGCTTGAGGCTGCGCTGTATTCGCCCGTCTTCGCGTTTTTACCGCCGTGATGTTGTAGCGCAAATTTTCCTTTTTCCGGAACTCCCGGCATTTGAGCGTTTTCGATGACCGTTTTTCCGTTCAATACGACGGTCAGGCGGTCGCCTTTCATGGTGACTTTGAAGGTATTCCACTCACCAACGGGGTTGTCCGCATTCATCTTCGGAGTCACACCGGCTCGTACTTCAGGGGGCATTGTTTTGTCGCGGCGATATCCGTAAACTTCGCCGGAACCGATCGGCCAGCACCAGATGTTGATTTGCGATTTGCCCTGGCCACGCAGATAAATACCCGAGTCGGCGTTGGGGGTGGGGATAGCGATTATTTTGCCATTCTCGTCGAGTTTCTCCGAGCCATCGGGCAATACAATGGGCATGTTGTAGAGGCCGGTCGTGCGCTTGATCTTCCAGTCAATCCACAACTCAAAGTCGCCGTATTCCTTTTCCGTCCAGAGATGCTTGTCTTTGCCGGGCGCTTCGCTCGCGGCGTCGTAGTCAATGATTCCGTCGATGACTTTCCAATGGCCGTTGTCGCCTTCAGGCAATTTCCAGTTGGCGAAGTCCTTGCCGTTGAACAATGCCTTGAAGCCTTTCGGTGGCTGATTGAGCTTCTTATCTCCGGCGACGCCGGCACCAACTGCAAACGCGAGCGCGGTCGCGACGATTAATGGAATGGAGGACAATTTCATGCTGATTAGAATGAAACGAAACCGGCGCTTGGCGAGAAAAATGATTGCCGACAAATCAGTTGGTGGGGCGAAGCTCCCGCTGAGCCTTGGCTGAAACTACGAAAGGGGGTGGCGCGTCTTTTTATCCCTTCAGGATGTCGATCAGGGCTCAGCGGGAGCTTCGCCCCACCTGAGAGGCTCAATCGCGGAAATACCAGCCGGCGGGAACGAGTTTCTTTTCCAACTTGGGTCCATCGATCTCCAACTCCAGTTCGGCGTCGCCGGTGTAATCAAAAAATTCGACACGCAACGGATGCAGGCCAGCCTTCACGCGGACGATTCGGCTCAACCGCTGCATTGGATGATTGTCGTCGTTGTTGATCAGTTCTTTGCCGTCCAGATACAGCTTGCTGCCGTCATCGGACCCCAACGTCAGACGATAAACCCCATCCGTGGGGAACTTGAGATAACCGTCGAACGTCAGGGCAAAGAAATCCTGCCCGTCATTCGAAAGTTCGGTGGTTTTTAAATCGTCCGCGTGGCCCCGCGTCACCGCTTTCAGTTTTTTGAAGTCGGGCAGCACCTTGAATTTACCGTGGTACAGTTGATAGTTGAGGCCGGGTTTCTTTCCCTTCTCCGCGACGAAGGGCGTCAGTGGGTAGCGGGTCGGAGTCAGTTCGATTTTTCGATGCTTTTTGTCGTTGCCCTTGAGTGCGAGGGAGATCGTCTTGTCGGCTTTTTGATTATACAGTGAAATAATCCAGTCCACCCCATGGCGCACGGTGTTACCATCGAGGCTGCTGATGATGTCGCCAGGTTTGACTCCGACCTTCGCCGCGGGCGAATCGGATGCGACGGATTTGACGATCGCTTCGGCGGCCATCGTGTCGATTTCGATTCCCGTCCAGAGGTCGCTGAGTTCTTCCACGGGTAGCAGATGATAAAACAACGAGCGCACCCGATCCATCGGGATAGCGAAGTTGACGTTTTCCTCCTCGTAATTCTTGCCGCTGACGATGCCGATCTGGCGCCCTTCGGCATTGATGAGCGGTCCGCCGGAGTTGCCGCGATTGCTGGCCGCATCGAATTGAATGAATTCATCACGTCCGGATTGGAAGTAGGTCATGACGAGGACGTTGACCACGTTCATCGGGATGCCCGGTGAACTGACGATGCCCTGCGAAAACACAATGCCGCGACCGCCGGGATTGCCCGCTACAAAAATGGGTTCGCCGGTCATGATATCGTCACTGCGGCCGATGGGGACAAGGGGCATGAGCCGGTCCGCCTTCAACTGTAGCAAGGCGATATCCTTGCCCGGCAGTCGGCCGATCACGCGATAGGGCACGCGTTTACCATCGACAATCGCGACGCCCGACGTGCCTTGCATGATGTGATCATTGGACAGCAGGAAGCCAAAAGGATGAATCAAGGTCGCCGTGCCGCTGGAAATTCTTCCTTCCGAGACATTGGCGAAGATGGGAAGAACGGCCGGTTGAATCTTGCGAATGAGTTTGACCGTCGGCGTCTCGCGGGGAGACGCGGCTTCAATTCGGGCACCCGCTGAGAAAGCAACGGCGAAGGCGAGCATTGGGCACGCGACGGATTTCAACTTCATGCGGAGCGGTATCGTCGGCCGTGGCAAGAGAGGCAAGCCCAAAAGGGATCAAGCAATTTTACACCTGCCCGCGAATCATGCGAATCCGTAGCGCAGGCGTCCCGCCTGCACGGGTTGTACACCCGGAATGAACCCGGTCCGAATAATTTGTAAGCATTTTTGGCAGGCGGTCCCGCAATGCAGGCTCGAAGCCTGCGCCCTGCGCTACGAATCGACATGCCTAATTCAATTCCGGAAACACGGATTTGATTTCCAGCGTGTCGTCGAGGTCCGATTGCATTTTCAGGAATCGGGCAAAGAGGTTTTTCATGATCGGCTTCGATTTTTTCTCGCCGGCCAAGTCGTGCATTTCCCCGGGATCAGCCTTCAGGTTATAGAGCCGGGCGACCTTGGCTTCCGGATAAAGAATCAACTTGTAACCGTCGTCGGTAATCGCGCGCTGCAATTTGAGGTAAGCGCCGTAAACGCCATTGAGGTGCGATTGCTTTTGCTTGCCCTTGAGCAGCGGCATCAGGCTGTGAAACTCCACGTGGTCCGGCTTCTTGACGCGCGCGAGTTCCAGTGTGGTCGGCATGACGTCCTGCAGATAGATGGGCGCGTCGAGCGTCTTGTTGGCCGCGATACCCGGTCCGGCCGCGATGAACGGGACGCGGACGCTGTCGTCATACATGTTCTGTTTGCCCAGGAGTCCGTGATGGCCGACGGCGAGACCGTGGTCGGCGGTGAAAAAGATGTAGGTGTTCTTGTCCTGCCCGGTCTTTTTGAGTTCAGCGAGGATACGGCCGATCTGCGCGTCCATGTGTTCGGCGAGAGCGTAGTATTCGCCGCGGTGCACCTTTATCGAATAGGGGGTGCGGGGCATCGGGGCGAGATTCTCGTCGCGCAGCTTGTGCTGATTGCCAATCTGATCCTTGTAAGGATACTCCGGCAGGAAATTTTCCGGCACCTTGACGCGGTCCGGCGGGTATTTGTCCACGTATTCCCTGGGCGCCTGACGCGGATCGTGAACGGCGTTGAACGCGAGGTACATGAAGAACGGCTTTTTGTCCTTCTTCGCCAGATTGAGATAGTCCACGGCGTCGTCCGCGACGACTTCGCTCCAGTGCCTGCCACCTTCCCAGAATCCGCCGACCGATTTGTCGTATGGGCTCCATTTGTCGGGCTGACCCTGCAACGGCCGGTTGTAGGCATCCTTCACTGTCCTGGGCATTCCGGCACGCACATGGCGGGCGACATCGAACGCCTTCTCGGCGTCCGCCCGCACATGCCATTTGCCGGTGAAATAGGTCGTGTAACCGGCCTGCTTCAGGTAGGCGGACCAGAAGCGGCCCGCGGCCAGTTCCTTCCCGGCCGTGCTGTAAACCGCGTTGGCGTGCCAGATATAGCGTCCCGTGTTCAGCATGCAGCGGCTGGCCACACAGACGGCTCCGCTCCAGGAGCCCATGTTGTAGGCGTGGGTGAAGGTGGTGCCCTGCCGGGTGAGCCGGTCCAGATTGGGCGTGTCAATATCCGTCATGCCACGCGCGCGGATGATTTCGAAACACATGTCATCGGCGAAGATGAACAGGATATTCGGCTTGTCGGCGGCGTGAGCGGAATTGCCGCCCGGCGATGCCAGGGCGACAATGATGGCGGCGGCGAATTGATTGAGGAGCTTCTTCATTTTCTTGATGTGATAGCGGTCTTCTGCGGAATTGAAACGATTTTTTATCGGCGCTCGTTTTCGTAGATTTCTCGAAAAGCTGCTTCGAGTTCGCGGGCCATGCTCGATTCTCCCTCGATCAGGTTTTTCGTTTCACCCGGATCAGTGTGCAGGTTGGACAGATGATAGGGCTTTTCGAAGGGTTTCCCCTTGGGGTTCTCGCGTCCGCCCGAGCCATTGCCGAGTACCAGTTTCCAGTCGCCCTGGCGTATGGCGAACATGCCGCCGGAGGAGTGATGAATCACAGGTGGCCGGGTGTATTGCCTGGCGTCACCCTGCAACAACGGCAGGAATGAATAACTGTCTGTCGCAGTCCCCGGCGGTCGCTTCGCCTTGAGCACGTCGGCCAGCGTCATGAAGATATCTGTCAGGCAGACTGGCTGTTTGATCTTCATGCCAGCTTTTACGCGGGCGGGCCAGCGGACGAAGAAGGGAACATGGTGCCCGGCTTCCCAGATATCCGCCTTGGTGCCGCGCCAGGGTCCGTTGGCCGTGTGATTTGCGGAATGATATTTCTGGAGGGAATTATCCGTCAAATGGTCGGGTTGCTTGTCGTCGTTTTCCCGATACATGTACGAGCCGTTGTCGCTGGTATAAATGACGAGGGTGTTCTCCCGCAATCCGGATTCGTCCAGAGCGCGAATCAGTTCTCCCACCGTGTAATCGACCTGATGCACGAAGTCGCCGTAGGGTCCAAGTGTCGTCTTTGCAACAAAACGCTCGTGCGGCCAGACCGGTTTGTGCGGAGCCGTCAGCGGGAAATAGAGGAAGAACGGTTGTTTTCCATCGGCGCGCGCCTTCACGTAGGCGACTGATTCGCGGAGCAGATCATCAAGGCAATCGCCGGGATTCAGATCGGGTGAGCGTTCGCCTGTTCTGAGATACGCCGGGAAGCCCAGCGCCGCCTGGCTGATTGAGGGGAACTGCGTGAACGTGCCGTTCCGAATGTAGCCGTAGGGCGGAAAATCCAACGACGCGGGAATGATGAAACTGAAGTCGAAACCGCGCGTGTGAGGACCGTCGGTGACTGGCTTTGAGAAATCAAATTTGCCGGCGTCGTTCTTTTGAAAACCGAGCCCGAGATGCCATTTGCCAACCATGGCGGTGTGATATCCGTGCTGTTTGAGAAAACGGGGGATGATCAGGCGATCCGGTGTCATCAACGGCGCGCCGTACCCATTCAGGACTCCGCGTTTCAAACGCGAACGCCAGCAATAGCGACCTGTCAATAATCCGTAGCGAGTCGGTGTGCAGACCGATGACGGTGTGTGTGCATCCAAAAACGTGGCACCTTCGCGGGACAACTTGTCGAGTGCCGGCGTGGGTATTCGGGACTTTGGATTCAGGGCGCGAACATCACCGAACCCCATGTCGTCGGCGAGAATCAGGACGACATTCGGTTTGTCCGTCGCCATGGTCGAAAGTGCGGCAAACATAATGCCAAGAAGTATGCAGGATTTCTTCATCTGGAGGTGAAAGTCTAAAGAGTCACTCTGGCCGGGTCATGAAAAAAATGTCTTTCAACAGCGTTCGTCTCCGGCCGGTTAGTGGAATGAGCGCTGAGAAACTGAACGATCGCTTCGACATAGTGCGGGCAAAAGAAAAGGCGGCGAACTGTGTTCGCCGCCTGGTCAAATAATCTTGATTCGTGGTGCTACGCTGAATCGCGGATGTGCGCCCACGTATGAACGTGTGGAGCTCCGCGGAAATACCAGACCATGGCCGGGCCTTCGATCTGCCAGACATCCCAGACACGGTCATTGCCAATGTCGCCCTGCTTGAAGAACGCCATGTGAAGATTGTCCATGCCGTTCTTCTTGACGAGTTTCATCACTTCGTCGGAGTCGGCTTTGCGAAATGGCGCGAGCAAGTCGGCCAGCGTCTTGTTCACGAGTTGCTTCTGATCCTTGCTGAGTTCGGACAGCGGGATGCCAGGCAGCCCTGATTTTTTACCGGTCAGCTTGACTGTGCTGGTGCCGCTTTCGCGCCGGGCTTTATCCAGCAGCGCAAGCTTTTGCTGCTTACCGTCAAGTGCCTGAAAGACTTTATTCGCCCGTATTCCCTGATACCAATAGGCGTTATTCTTGTGGTCAGCCTGCTCGTTGAAGCTGTCTGCGGCGTGCCCGTAAAAAATGGGTCCGCCAAACGCCGCGCCCTTCACGGAATCTCCATCGCAACGACGTGTGCAGTGGCGGCCGGTCAGCACAAATTCAAACTTGCCGGTGCCCGGTTCGCCGAACAGCGCGATGGACGAACTGCCGAAACCCTTCTTGCCGCTGTCATGCATGACCTGACCATAGACGGTCTCGGCGTATTCCTCGCTGTGCAGTCCCATAAAAATTTGCTTCACAAGGTCTTGTTGATCCTTGTCCAACAGTTTGTCGATTTGCGGCTCGGTGATATGCCAGTTGGCATCGACCTTGGACCGCAAGGCATGGTCGAATTCAAAGCAGACGGCTTCGCGCTGTTTATCCTTAAGGCTTTTGTAAAGCTGGGTGACAAGTGTTTCGGGGGCGTCCTTCGGAGTCGGGGCCGCCATCGCGGAGGGGATCAGGGGCGCGGCAATGGCTGCGGCAGCGGCGGATCTGAGGAAGGCGCGGCGGGAGACTTCCTCGCCG
>CALBIE010000248.1 GCA_937893495.1 uncultured Verrucomicrobiales bacterium
ATGCCGGCGCGCGGCTCCTCCTGAAGCCCAGTCGAAGTTATCAGCATGCGGTGGAGAAGTTCAGTCCCTACCGGAATGTGCAGGAAATATACGAGGTCGCCCGCAAGGCTGGAGCACTGCTAATCCAGAACGCGTTGAAAAAAAAACGGCGACTTTATCTCTACGGCAACAACCGGCTTGAAGGCTGTTCACCACTCACGCTGATGGCCATTCTTGAACGTCTCCCGAAGGACGTCTGGTCTTCCGATTCATCCGCGTAATCTGTGGGTAATCAGAACTCCTCAAACGGTTCCGAACCGGATTCCAACTGTCCTGCCAATTGCACCAGAAGACCGATGGCGCCCCAAACCGACACCACGGGCCATGGACCGCTTTCGATCAGTTCTTTCGCGCCACCCGCAGCCGCAATCGCCCAGTAAACGAAACCGGTAAATCCGTAGAAAACCAACCGCAGAATGGTCCAGTTACGGAAAGTGAATCGGTCCTGTGCACGGGTTATCCTCATGTAACTTCGTGGCGTTGCGTAGGAAGGTGGTTCGGCCGAAGGATCGGGAATGGCGACTGCCTGTCCGATGACTTCATTCACCTCGCCCGGTTCGGGCAACCGAATCACCAGCCCTTGGCGGGGATCATTGCTTTCGACGATCCAGATTGGTGGGGCGTGCTTCGAACGCGGCACTGTGATGGCACCCTTGATCGGACGCGATGTCCAACTTGAAAGGTCTGACTTCACGAGGATCGTAAGGATCATCGGCCTGAACAAATACGCGGGTGGTGGGGTCATCTCGTGAACTCCAAATTCGCCAAAGTACCGAATCACAAACTCGAAGTGAGGATGTATCGCGGATTTTGCATCGCTCGATTCATCCCATAGATTTGCGAAGGATTCGTTTGCCCGATAACCGGGCGGCAGGCTGAGACAAAGGGCGGCCTCCGACGAATGAGGGCGGAGTTCAAAACTGATGCGATTCGCCCCATCTGCGATTGCGACATATAAAACCAAATACTCAAACCTGCCCACCGGTGTCAGTTGCGAAAACTTCTCGGCATCCAGTTCTTCCATCCCACTGATGCACCCACTTGCACCGGATTCGGACTCATAGCCAGGCATTATTCGCTCGAAACCAGGTGCTGGAGGTGGTTCCCCTTTCACCCGACGGTATTGCGGCGGCATGGTTCGGTAGGGACGGTATGCCCGCTGGCGGCCGGTCGGAAGAGGTGTTGAAAAGCAATGGGCAGCCGGTTGGTCAATCATGGTTTCTCGCATCTTTTCGGATGGACGCCATCCCTTCCATTTTTTCCAGGAAACCCGCGCCTGCAATCCGCTCTTGAAATCAATCAAGCGCTTCACTTTTGCATCTGGCCAGTGGCGAATTACGATTTCGCGTTCATCGTGCGAATACTCGAGATTGAACACGGCAAACTTTTGGGAGTCACCTGATGCAACGCTCCGATATATCTGTCCTTTGGCGTCGCCATTTGTCCAAAAAGGAATGTCAGCCAGCACGAACAGCCGATTGAATACTTGCGTGGCAAGTTCTATCGGCAAAGTCGATTGTTCCTCGAAGCGCCCTTTTCTGACGAATTTGCATTTCAGGACAAGGTGTTTGGAACACCTCGCGGAATAATCATCGAACAAAGCCATGATTTGTTCCGCGGTCAAATCGCCCATGACGATTTCATCGGCAGGTTTTCCTTCACAAGCAAGCAACTCATCGATATGCACCCTCCTCTGGTCGCCGCTAAACTTGGCGAAAATCTCCTGAGCCTCTCTCGATACGGGAGCAAGTTTAATCTCCACGCGGGTGGCGCGAAATCTGACGGCTTCCGTTAACAAGGCATCGACAAGGAGTACCATCGGGGCGTCTCCCCTGCCCGATTCCCAAAAGAATCGTGATTTAAACCCGGACTGTTGCAGTTTCGCCTTCATGCCCACCAATCCTACATTTCTTGGAGCATGAACCGAGCCAGTGCCCCGGGATGAAGACGGCGAAACCGCTCATCCTTTGCGGTTGAATATCGGCCTGTCAGCGCTAGTTTTCCACGAGAATATTATGAAGGTAACACTCAGACTTTCGAAGCAAGTTGCCGAGCGATTGGCCAGGATGGGAGATCACGCCGAATCTTTCGTGGAAGAAACAATTGTGGCACGCCTTCGATATGAAGAAAGACGATCTCACTATTCTAACCACGCGCGGCAAATCCTCACTGCCGCCGAAGATCAGGCCGAGAACCTCAAAACTACTCAGCGGGGTGAAATCTTTGACGGATTCCGAAAAAACATAGACGAGCTTGAATGTGTTTCTGAGAAAGTTCAGCCATCCGATTCATCCGCGTAATCCGTGGGTAACCGATGGCTTCACCGCGCTATATCGAGCTCCACGCGAACAGCGCGTTCAGTTTTCACCGCGGCGCGAGTTCGCCGGAGGAACTGACGCGGCGGGCGGCTGAATTGGAGATTCCGGCCATCGCCGTAACCGATCGCGACGGGGTGTATGGTTCGCCACGGGTTCATGCGAAAGCCAGGGAGCACGGCATCCGCGGCATTGTCGGCAGCGAGTTGACGATGGAATCCGGCCACGTGGTTCCGATCCTCGTCCGCAGCCGAACGGGTTACCAGAATCTCTGCCAGATGCTCAGCCGGGCAAAACTGCGTGCTGCCAAGAATGAATCGCAGATTCGATGGACGGAATTGCAGGAGTTTGCGGAAGGCCTCACCTGCCTGACAGGCGAGGCTCTGCGAGGCAGCCTCCATGCAGATGACCGTGATGGCGCCGAACGGTTGGTCAATCAGCTCATTCGCACGTTCGGCCGTGAACACGTCAATGTCGAAATCCAACGCCACCATGTGCGCGGCGAGGAGCGAATCCTTCGCGGCGCGATTGATCTGGCGGACCATCTTCGTCTGCCGATCGTGGCGACGAACGGAGTACGCTATTCCGAACCGGAGCAACGCCGGCTGCTCGACGTGTTCACCTGCCTGCGCAACCACGTCCACCTCGACACTGCGGGGCAAATGTTGGAGCAGAACAACGAACGCCATCTCAAATCGCCGGGCGAAATGGCGGAACTGTTCCGCGATTTGCCGCAGGCGATTGCCAACACCGTTCGCATCGCCGAACAGTGTGAGTTCACCCTGACTGACCTCGGCTACGAGTTTCCCGAATTCCCTGTGGAAGGGGACGACACGATGGCGGCGAAGCTGCATCGGGAAACCTACGCCGGCGCGAACCGCCGCTATGACAACAAGTTTCCGAGCAAGGTGAAGAAACAGGTGGAGAAGGAGCTGGTCATCATCAATCGCCTCGGGTTTGCCGGCTACTTTCTCATCGTGTGGGACATGATCAATTTCTGCACCGATCACGACATCCTGGTGCAGGGCCGTGGCAGCGCGGCGAACAGCGCGGTCTGCTTCTGTCTCGGCATCACGGCGGTCGATCCGGTCGAGCACGAACTGTTGTTCGAACGTTTTCTCAGTGAGGGCCAGGGCAAATGGCCGGACATCGATCTCGATTTGCCGAGCGGGGACCGGCGGGAATCGGTCATCCAGGAAGTTTACCGTCGCTTTGCGCCCAACGGTGCGGCGATGACGGCCAACGTCATCACGTATCGAGGTCGCAGTGCAATGCGTGAGGTCGGCAAGGCACTCAATCTGCCCGAGGATATCGTCTCGCGCATCAACAGCATGCATCCGCATGGCGATTTCGAGGGGCGGGAGGATTTTGTTTCGAAACTCGGGCAGGCTGGACTGCCCAAGGAGCATCCGCGCATTCATGCACTGGCCGAACTGTATCAGATGGTTTACGGATTGCCGCGCCATCTGGGACAGCACTCGGGCGGGATGGTCATCTGCACCAGGGGCCTGAACAAAGTTGTTCCGCTTGAACCCGCCGCGATGCCGAATCGTGTGGTGGTGCAGTGGGACAAGGACGATTGCGAGGACCTCGGCATCATCAAGATTGATTTCCTCGGCCTTGGCATGATGTCCGCCATCCAGGATTGCCGCGACCTGTGCAACGCGCGAGGACCAAGTCGTGCGTTCGATCTCGCGCGCATACCCAAGGACGACGCCGCCACCTACGAAATGATGCAGAAGGCGGACACGGTGGGCGTATTCCAGATCGAAAGCCGTGCGCAGATGGCGACGTTGCCGCGTATGAAGCCGAAGGTTTTTTACGATGTGGCGATTGAAGTCGCCATCATTCGACCCGGCCCGATCGCGGGCAATCTGACCCATCCCTACCTCGACCGGCGGGCGGGCATCAAACCGATTACCTACATGCATCCGTCGTTGGAACCCATCCTGAAACGCACACTCGGCGTGCCGCTGTTCCAGGAACAAATGCTGCAGATCGCGATGATCATGGCCGACTTCACCGGCAATGAAGCGAGTGAGTTACGCCGGGCAATCAGCTTCAATCGCAGTGAGGAGCGCATGCAGAAAGTCGTCATCCGACTAAAGGAAAAGATGACCGCCAAGGGTGTTGCGCCGAACCTGCAGGAGGAAATCATCAACAGTGTCAGTTCATTCGCGCTTTACGGATTCCCGGAGAGCCACGCCATCAGCTTCGGCCTGCTGGCGTATTGCAGCACCTGGCTGAAGGCGCATCGGCCGGTGGAATTCTATACCGCCCTGTTTAACAATCAGCCGATGGGCTTCTACAGCCCCGACAGCCTCATCAAGGACGCCAAGCGCCACGGCATCCGTACGAAACCCGCCGATGTAAACATCAGTGACTGGCATTGCACAGTCGAGAGCGACACGGAAATCCGCCTCGGCCTTCAGCATGTCAACGAACTGAGTTCCACCGCCGCCGGGCGAATCATCGCGGAACGAAAAACGAAGCCGTTCGAGTCGCTTGAGGATTTCCTGCTGCGCTGCCGACTGAACAAGGACGAGCGCCGTGTGCTCGCGGAAATCGGCGCATTGAATGGATTGGTGGCGCACCGTCGCGATGCTTTGTGGAAAGTGGAAGCCCAGGTCGATCCCGATGATTTGTTTTTTGAAAAGGGGAGCACAGGCGGCCCGCCTGTTGGCTTGGGCGGCCCCGCCCAAGCCTTCAAGACGTCCACTCAACCGCCAGACTCACAACAATCGGACGGCGAAATTTCCGCGAAAGCTTCCAAGATTGCGGCGAGGCCGCCGCAATCCACAGGCGGGCCGCCTGTGCTCCCCGTCATGACGCCGCTCGAACGTCTTGAAGCGGATTATCGCGGACAGAATCTTTCCACCGGACCGCACCCGATGGCCTATCTGCGGTCGCAACTGCCGGAGGTATGGCTCGCCAGCGAACTTCCATCGGGTCAAAACGGTGACTATGTGAAAATCGCCGGACTGGTCATCTGCCGACAGCGGCCCGGCACCGCCAAAGGCAATGTCTTCATTTCGCTCGAGGACGAAACCGGCATCAGCAACGCGTTCGTTCCGTCAAAGGCGTTCGAAAAGAATCGGCTCGTCATCACCCAGGAACGCTTCCTCCTCATCGAAGGACCGTTGCAGTTGTCGCGCGGCGCCTACAGCGTCCTGGCGAAAAAGGTGACCGCACTCACCTCCGCGACACTCAAGCTGAGCGATTCGTATGATTTCAGATAGGATGCGCGGGACGTTTCCCCGTAGCGCAGGCGTCCCGCCTGCACGAGACTCGCGCCAAACCTGATGATTGCCTTCCCGCCAGCGACGCGGTTCCTTCACACGAAGCGTCCATTCGGGATGCGGCGTCCGCATCAGTATGACATCCCGCGCTTGTTTCAGGTGCAGGCGGGACGCCTGCGCTACGAATCAATCTCATTCAACACCTCAACCGCCTGCCCGGTGCGGATGAAATACAACCACGCCTCCTTCACCGGTTTACGGAAGATCGCGCCGAGCGCATGCGCGTAGAGCTGCAACTGCGGTCGATACTGTTCGACCTTCGCGTCAAACTGTTTCACCTCTGCGGCGTCATACTGGTCCGTCTTGTAATCAACGATGCGGATTTCACGATCGGTGATCACCGCGAGATCGACCACACCCTGCACAACCACGAAATCGTCGCCGAGCTCTTGTGACCGGGCCGCGTCGGCCAATCCCATTCCCGCCAACGCCTCTCCGCTCAATCGCGCCGTGAACGGCAGTTCGCGGTGCACATGCCTTGCGTTGCGGACAATCCATCGCCCCATCGTCGAATTCCAGAACTCGACCATTCGATCTAGTTGCAAGACCTTTACCTGTTCCGCATCGAGTTGACCGGCCTCCATCATCGCCGTCGCTTCGTTCTGCAAATCCAGCTTGGTCTGCGTACGTTCCAGTTGCACCAATTGGAGGAAGAGATGGTTTGCCGTGCCGATCTCGGCTGCGCTCAGCTTTTCCCTTTCGCGACTGCCCTGAGACGGATACTCAAAACGACTCGGCGACCACTTCGGCCGCGCGTCCTCATCCCGAACGGATCCGCGAGCCTTCATTTCCGAGACGCTGGTCTTGGCGGCTTCGTTCGTCGCGGCGACGTGTGGGTAAGTCCACTCCAGCCGCTTCCTCACTGCGTCAAATTCGTCCGCTGACAATTCTTCCGAACCGACGATTGAGCCGGCACCATTTGATTCATCGTCCGGGGCGAACAATCGCGCATCGTTGTCGCCCAGCAGTTCCCAGCGAAGGAGATCATTTGAACCGGCGATCGCATTTGCACCGTTCGCTTCCAGCCAGGCCAACAGCCAATCCAGTGGATTGGCTGCCTTCAGGACAGCCGCATCAGACAAATTAGCGGGCTCCTCCAACTTTTCGATGGTCTTCTCCATTTTGCCCTTCGCCGAACCGCACAGAATCAGATGGTCACGCGCACGCGTCATTGCGACGTAGAGCAGTCTCATTTCCTCGCCGATCAACTGGCGTTCCTGATTCCGAACGGCCAGCCAGAACGGCAGACTCTGGTAGCGGGTGCGGCGGTCGGCATGGTTCACGCGGGCGCACAATCCGAACGCTTCGTCGAAGAGAATGTCGCCGCGCTGATCCTGCTTGTTGAATTGCGTCCCCAAACCGGCCAGCGCCACGATCGGAAACTCCAATCCCTTGCTCTGGTGAATGCTCATCAACCGGACGGCGTTGGTGACGGGCGCGGCGGCCGGCGGCAAATCCTGTGCGGACTCGATCTGCGAGTCGATGAATTGCAGGAACCGGTGCAGACCCCGGCGTTGAAACGGATCGAACTGTCGAGCCAGGTCAATGAGTCGCCGTACGTTCGCCACCTTCTCGGCACCGCGCTGTTCCGCACCGAGGAACGCCTCGTAATGCGTTTCCTCCAAAACCACCTCAAGGCAATGCGTCAGCGACGTGTGCCGAATCAATTCGCGCCATTCGTTGAATGCGTCGCGAAACGTCCGGCATTTTTCCGCCAAGCTCGGCGGAGGCGACACGCATGACGGAACGGTTGCAACGTCCATCAGCAATTCGCCCAGTTCTTTCGCTGCGACGTCGCATTCCGTTCCGTCGGGCGAGCCGCCCGACGGGACAGGCGGGCCGCCTGTGCTCCCCGCGCTGTCGCAGAGCCGCGTCATCGCCGTCCAGAGCGGCCGCCGATTTCGGTTCGCGGCAATCCGGACGAGTTCTTCCAGTGAAAGCCCTACGAGCGAGGAACGCAGCACCGCTGCCAGCGGGATATCCTGCAACGGGTTGTCGAGCAACCGCAGCAGACTGACCAGATCCATCACTTCGAGCGCGTCAAAGAATCCGGCTCGACTGGCCTGCAACGGAATGCCGACGCGATGAAACTCCCGTGCAAAGCTCTCGACCCGCGACCGGGGCGAACGCAACAGCACGACCATATCGCTCCACTCGACCGGACGATTGCCGCCAGCCGATTTGTCCCATACCTGCGCGCCAATTTCTGTGAATCTGGGGTCACTCTCTTCCCCATTTTGTTCCCCAGCCTCCCGAATCCCCCTCACTCGCCCTTCCGCCTTCGCTTTTCGAGCTTCGGCGGATATATCGGGCACCCTCTCCCCCACTGGGGGAGA
>CALBIE010000249.1 GCA_937893495.1 uncultured Verrucomicrobiales bacterium
CCTTGTCGATCGCATCGACAATTTCCGGAGCCCACGTGACCAATTCATCCACTTCCTGCAGATAATCACGAAAGTCGGTGTCCGGAACCGGCAAAAGAAGGTTGCCTGGGAGAGGGTTGGCGGCTATTTTTTCGTATGTCGCGCATGTTGGTATATTCAACTTAAGCTATTGAAGGCTAGCATGTTGCGGCATTTTCTTCAAGTCATTGTTCTGGCTTTCTGTAACTTTTTCATGCAAATTCTACCCACACACACCTCCTTTTCGAACAGGGTCTGAAGGATTGCCAGTCATCTCCGTGGACACGAAGAAGAAAGAACTCATAGGAAACTACGATAATTCGGGCCAGCAATGGCTTGAGACCAAACATCCTCGCAAGGTCAGCGGGCATGACTTCCCAAACCCCGAGGTTCCTCGGGCTTATCCCTATGGTATTTATGACATGGGACGCAACGCCGGATTTGTGAACGTTGGCACCGATCATGACACCGGAGCGTTTGCTGTGGCATCGATTCGCGGATGGTGGCGCTTTGAAGGTCGGCAACTGTATCCCCAAGCCAGCCAGATTCTTATTACGGCCGATGGCGGGGGCAGTAATGGTTCGCGGCTGCGACTCTGGAAATTGGAACTGCAGAGACTTGCCGATGAGACAGGACTCTCGCTTTCAATTTGTCATTTTCCACCCGGGACCAGCAAGTGGAACAAGATCGAGCATCGACTCTTCTCGTTCATCTCGTCGAACTGGCGAGGGGAGCCGCTGCGGGATTACGAAACCATCGTGAACTTGATCGCAAGAACGACCACGGCCAAAGGATTGAAAGTGAAGTATCGATTGGACCGTCGGAAATATCCGACCGGGAGAAAAGTATCTGATGAAGAAATGCGGCGAGTCAACTTACACCGCAACAAGTTTCACGGCGATTGGAACTATCTCATAAAGCCTACTTCTCAAGCTTAAGATTGATACCTTTATTTATTACCAGCGCCTAAGTTGAACAAATCGGGCGACTCTCATGTCGCCAAAGGGCAGCTATGCACCGCGTCTAGAGTCAAGTTTTATGTTATACGAAAAACGCCGCACTACACTAGGTTGCAACGAGGGAATGTCAGTAATTTCTTGTTCCATAAAACCAGTCAGCCACATGGTTAAAAAAATCACCCCGGTCGGGCAATCTTCATTTCCACCTTCATCTCAACTCGTCTGCGAGTGAGGGCAATGCGGTGCAAGCTTTGCCTTGATCTCTGTCATGGCGCCGAGAAATTCCTGCTCAAGGTTTACGGCATGCTGGTCTGCATCACGTTTTTCTGGGGGGGGGGAAGCCTGGTTCCAAACTGATTCCAGGACAATCTTCTTGTCTCAACAGCTCTGACGCCCAAGGTCGGGGCCTCCCATGAAAAGGCAAAATCCCAACACTCAGTTAAAAAGAGCGAGCCAAACCGGCGGTTACACCATAGAATCGAAGGGATCACTAACAGCAATTCAGCAACTATGAAACGAAGAACTTTCCTCCGGACTGCCGCGACCGTCGTGGCGGGATTTCAAATTGTGCCGCGCCATGTCCTGGGACAAGGTCAGACGCCACCGAGCGAGAAATTGAACATCGCCGGCATTGGCATTGGCGGGCAGGGCGGTGGCGATTTGAACGAAATGAAAACCGAGAACATCGTCGCGCTGTGCGATGTGGACTGGCAAAAGGCGGCGCACACGTTCAAGGCGTTTCCGAAAGGAGAACAGTTCAAAGACTACCGGGTGATGCTGGAGAAGCGCAAAGACATTGAAGCGGTCATGATCGCGACACCGGACCATATGCATGCGCCGATCACGCTCGCCGCGTTGCGCGCAGGCAAACATGTCTATGTGGAGAAACCGATGGCCCACAGCATTGAAGAAGCGCGAGTCATGACGAAGGTGGCCAAAGAAACGGGCTTGGTAACGCAAATGGGCAATAACGGGCACGCGGGCGAAGGATTGCGCCAGACGCGGGAATGGATTCAAGCGGGTGCGATTGGTTCCGTGCGCGAAGTTCACGGATGGAGCGATCGTCCCGGTAAATGGTGGCCGCAACCCGTGGAGCGACCAGCTAGTGCCATGGCGATCCCTTCGGATTTGGATTGGGACCTTTGGCTGGGAGGCGCGCCGCAGCGTCCGTATCACAGGGCCTATCACCCTCACGACTGGCGCGCGTGGTTTGATTTCGGCACGGGAGCGCTTGGGGATATGGCGGTCCATAATTTGGATCCCGCGTTTTACGCGTTGGAGCTCGATGCACCGGTAGCGGCGGAAGCCGAAGTCGTCGGGCTCGGTTCGGAATCCTATCCCACGTGGCAGATCATTACGTTCGCGTTTGTCCGTCCTAGTCCTCATCCTGCATTGAAGATGTTTTGGTATGATGGCGGCAAACTTCCGAAACAACCCGCGGACCTTGCCGACGAAATCGATCCCTCGGACAACGGTATTCTGTTCATCGGCGACAAAGGCACCCTGTTGTGTGGCGGATGGTCTGGTGCACCGAAATTGTTTCCGGAAAGCCGTCGGAAGGAGTTTCAACTTCCGGCAAAGACGATTCCGCGCTCCAGTGGCCATCGTTCCGAGTGGATTCAGGCGTGCAAAGACAAACGTCCGGAGGATTCGAAAGCCGGTTTCGCCTATTCCGGTCCCTTCACTGAAGCCCTCTTGGTCGGCAACCTGGCGGTGCGGTTGAAAAAACGCGTTGAATGGGATTCCGTGAATATGCGAGCGACGAACGCTCCCGAAGCCGAAGCGTTGATCCGGAAGAAATACCGAGCAGGATTTGGTATTCACGGTTAACGCTCGCGACCAGCGGTTGTCCCGGCCGGATTGAACTCGTGATCCCCAAACCTTGAAATCATAAGCATCATCCGAGCGCCGAAGTTTTGAACCGGCGTTCACGCGCGGCGACTTGCAGCACGGCTTCGCTCGTGTTCGCTGTCGGGATTGCGTGTACAGCGACAATTATAATTTCCAGCGGAGGAATAATTGTCGTTGACCAATTGCGTTCACGGAACGGTGTTAAACATTCCGATCTATAACTGGGAATATAACAGCCGCAGTCACCAAGGATACGTTTGGTCACATGGTTCTTCCGGGATTTCCGGGGGATTTTTCATTGAAGATTCGAAAATCACCTGC
>CALBIE010000250.1 GCA_937893495.1 uncultured Verrucomicrobiales bacterium
GATCGCGTGGAGGTTGCCACCATTGTTCAGCGGAACCGTAAGAACCGGTTCGGATTCCGGTCCCTCGTACATGAAATCGTCCAAAGTTCGATCTTTCTACACAAATAGGATAGTCTAGCCTCCATCAATATCCGCTTATGAACCTGCTCAATACGAAGACCTTGTCTCGTCGGACATTTCTGCGAGGCACGGGTGTTGCCATGGCGCTTCCGTTCCTCGAGGCGATGGTGCCGTCCGGGATTCGCGCAAAGGGCGCGCTCACTGAAAAACGCCGGATGGTGGCGATGTGTCAGGGACTGGGGATGCATGGACCGCACCTGTTTCCGGAAACAGCAGGGCGTGTTTTCAAGTCAACGCCCTACCTGGACGTCATCCGGGAATTTCGGGATCGTTACACGATTTTCAGCGGCACGTCCCATCCCGAAGTCGATGGCGGACATTCCGCGGAGAAATCATTCCTCACCGCCGCGCCGCATCCGGGAAGCAGCAGTTTCAAGAACACGATTTCACTCGATCAATATGCCGTTGAGCAACTCTCGCCCGATACGCGCTTCCCTTACCTTTGCATAAGCGCCGGCAGCTTCGGGTTGTCGTGGACGCGGAGTGGCGTGCGCATACCGGCGGATTCACGGTCATCACAAATCTTTGCCCGGCTCTTCGTTGACGGCACGGCTGACGAGGTGAAGCAGCAGGTGCGCCGGTTGAAGGATGGTCAGAGCATCATGGACACCGTGCGCCGCGAGGCAAAGAAACTACAGCAGCAGGTTGGCGCGGCTGATCGAGAAAAGCTGGATCAATATTTCACCTCCGTGCGGGATCTCGAACAGCGATTGGTCAAGGCTGAGGATTGGGCGCACAAACCCAAACCAAAGGTCAGTTTGACACCGCCTCGTGACGTTACTAATCGTGCGGACTTTGTCTCCCGGCAAAAGAATCACTACGACCTGGTGCACCTTGCCTTGAAAACAGATTCGACCCGAATCGTTACTTTGCACCTGGGAGGCAACAACCTCGTTCCGCCGATTGATGGTGTTACGATGGATTGGCACAATCTTTCTCATCACGGTCGCGACACGGATAAGATCGACCAGCTCAAGATTATCGAACTGGAGGAGATGCGACTCTTTGCTGATTTCCTTGGCAAACTGCGCGACTCGAAGGAAGACGACAGCAACCTGCTCGACCGAACCATGGTGATGCTTGGCTCCAATCTTGGTAACGCCAGCAACCATAACAACAAAAACCTTCCTGTTCTCCTCGCGGGCGGCGGTCTCAATCACGGCCAGCATCTGGCCTTTGATCAGAAGGACAACCAACCTTTGGGAAACCTTTTTGTCACCATGCTGCAGCGATTGGGTGTCCCTGCGGACAAATTCGCCAGTGGAACGGGAACGATTCCGGGTTTGGATGGGGTTTGATTTGTAGGAATGTATCAACCAGTTTCGTCGCCGTTCATGGCAAAAAGGAGACTTGCGGGAAATCCTGAAATGTATATTCTCTCTATACATGGAAGCATCGATCGTAGATTTGCGATACCGCATGAAGGATGTCCTTCGGGCACTCGAACGCAATGAAGAGGTTACCGTGCTGCACCGGGGGGCGGTGAAGGGTACAATTGTTCCTAAGGGTGTGCCTCACAAGGCCCGCGCGAACAAACACCCATTTTTCGGCAGTGTCCTGTCAACGAGCCATTCGGTTGATGAGGAAATCGACGAATTGAGAAGCGGGAGATTCCGTGATCTTTGATACGGATATATTCATCCGGGTGCAGCGGGGCAATGCAAAAGCCGCCAATGCCATTGATCGGGCACAACGGCGCTGTCTCTCCATTTTCTCTTACATGGAATTTCTTCAAGGTGCTCGAGACAAACGCCAGTTGAACCTGAATCAAAGCTTCCTCCGTGACCTGGATTTCGAAACATTGTCGCTGACGGCGAATATCGGGCATCGCGCATCCATCTACGTGGAACAGTATGCCATGTCACACAATTTGCGTGCCGGGGATGCGATCATCGCCGCTACGGCAGCGGAACACGGTTTAACGTTGGTGACCACCAACGCGAAGCACTACCGACAGATTCCCGATATTGATCTCAAGGTCATCAAACTCTGAACCCACAAAGATTCCGCGCCGACGTGAACACCGTTTTTCGATCATTACTTCTGCTGGTTTGTTTCTCTGGGATTGCAAAGATTTTTGCTGTCGACCACTGGGCCTTTCAACCCCTCAAACGTCCTGCTGGTGACTCGGTCGATCACTTTATCGAGTTCGGACTCAACTCGGTAAAATTGAACCCATCCGAACCTGCGGAGCCGCATCGGCTATTGCGCCGCCTCCACCTGGATTTGATTGGGCTGCCGCCCACGCCAAAGGAATCGGCGGCGTTTGCGAAGAGTCCTTCGGACGATCATCTTGCATGTATCGTGGATGAACTACTTTCCCGCCCGCAATATGGCGAGCGATGGGGGAGGCATTGGCTCGACCTTGCGCGGTATGCGGATTCCAACGGCCTGCACGAGGATTCAGACCGGCCGCACGCCTGGCGGTATCGCGATTATGTCATCGACAGTTTCAACGCCGACAAACCGTACGGTCGATTCATTCGCGAACAGTTGGCCGGCGATGAAATCGATCCCGGCAATCCCGATGCGTGGATTGCGACCGGCTTTTGTCGCAACGGTCCATCGAACGAGGAGAACGTCGCGAAAAACGAGGTGGAATCCTATCGCCTGGATCAACTGGACGACATTCTGTCCACGGCAACGCAGGTGTTTCTTGGCCAGACGATTGGTTGCGCCCGGTGTCACGACCACAAGACGGAACCCTTCAAACAGACGGACTACTACCGTTTGCTCGCCGTATTCGAAAATACCGTGCCGGCTTACGTGCCGTTCAAGGAACAACAACTTGGCAAACCGGAGCTTCGGCCGGTGAAGGCTCGCGCAAAGCATAAGCTACTGAAGGATCCGCATATCCGGGCGCTTACGGAGGCCGGGGGGAATGTCCTCACCACGCGGGTTCTACTTCGCGGCAACCCGGCCATGCCCGGCGAGGTGGTCGAACCCAATGTCCCGGAAGTGCTGCGGCGGCTCGGGCAGACGTTTTCCGTGGCGGCGACCGGAAAGAGCACCGGAAGACGCGCCGCGCTCGCGGACTGGATTGCCGCGCCGGACAATCCGCTCACGTGGCGAGTGATGGCGAACCACCTGTGGCAGCATCACTTCGGTCGCGGGTTGGTCGGCACGCCGGGCAATTTCGGCGTGAGTGGCGAGCGTTCGACACATCCGGAATTGCTGGACTGGCTTGCGTGCCAACTGCGCGACAACGGCGGGCACTTGAAGCCGTTGCACAAACTCATCGTGATGTCGCGCGCCTACCGGCAGTCGTCGGCAAATCGTGAAGACGCCGCGATGGTCGATCCCGGGAACCGATCGCTGTGGCGCTATCCGCCGCATCGCCTTGAAGCGGAGGTGATTCGTGACGGCATTCTCGCCGCGAGCGGCAATTTGAATGTCACGATGGGCGGTCCGGGCATCAAGCCGCGCGTGCCGCCGGAGATTCTCGAACAGAGCATTCGCAACAAGTGGCCGCGCGTGGAAAAGGAATCGTCCGCGCTTTGGCGCCGGAGCGTTTATGTCTATCTGAAACGCCAGTTGCCCATGCCGATGCTCGACCTGTTCGATTCGCCGGACACCTCGCGTAGTTGTGCCGCGAGGTTTACCAGCACGACGCCGACCCAGGCGCTGGCGTTGCTCAACGACGAGTTTGTGAACGAACAGGCACGCTATCTGGCAAAGCGGATTCTCGCCGAGCAACCGAACGATTCCGTCCGCGCGTTGATGGAGCGGGTCTGGGCGCTTCCTTTGTCAGACATGCAAGTTGCGGAAGCCACCGCGTTTGTCGCGGAACGGCTGGCCGCCCGCACGACCGAGCCGGATGCGCGCAAACTCGCGCTCGCGGATCTCGCGGTGGTGATGTTCAATTCCAGCCAATTCGTTTATGTGGACTGATCGTCGGACATTTTTGAAGACTGCGGGCGCGGGGTTCGGCGCATTGGCGGCGAACACGATACTAGCGTCGGAGCAACCGTCGCATTTCACGCCGCGCGTGGATTCGGTGATCTTCCTGTTCATGTACGGCGGGCCGAGCCAGGTGGACACGTTCGATCCGAAACCCGCGCTGGAGAAATGGGCCGGCAAACCAATCCCGGCCTATCGGGAAGAGGACAGCTTTTTCACCGGTCAGACGAAGCCGACCGCGATGCCAAGTCCCTGGAAATTCCAGCGCCACGGGCAATCCGGCCTCGAGATTTCCGAACTGTATCCGTGTCTCGCCCGACACGCCGATGATCTGTGCGTGATTCGCTCGCTGCACGCGGATTCGAACAACCACGGACCCGCGCTCAACCAGATGAATTCCGGTTTTGTCCTGCAGGGCCATCCGACGATGGGCTCGTGGATCACCTACGGGCTCGGCAGCACGAATCGCAATCTGCCCGGTTACGTCGTGTTGCTGGACCGCAACGGCGCACCGGTCAACGGCGTGCTCAACTGGTCGAACGGGTTCATGCCGGCACGTTATCAGGGCGTTCCCTTTCGTTCGTCGGGCACGCCGATTGCGAACCTCGGATTGGCCAGAGGCGTGTCGATGGACGATCAACGTTCGCGACTGCGATTGCTGAAGAGTTTCAATCGCGAATACGCCGGGCGACATCCCGCCGACTCCGCCCTCAATGCCCGTATCGAGTCTTACGAACTGGCCTACCGGATGCAGATGCACGCGCCGGAGGTGACAGACCTGAGTCGTGAGTCTGAGACTACGCGTAGCGCCTATGGACTCGACCGCGAAACGTCGAAGTACTTCGGTCGGAACTGCCTGCTTGCGCGACGTCTCGTGGAGCGGGGCGTGCGCTTTGTGCAGGTCTATAGCGGCGGTAACGAAGGACCGTCCGCATGGGATGCCCACAAGGATTTGAAGGGCAACCACACCCGCCAATGCGCACAGACTGACCAGCCGATTGCCGCCTTGCTGATGGATTTGAAACAGCGCGGGTTGCTGGACCGCACGTTGGTAATCTGGGGCGGCGAGTTCGGGCGGTTGCCGACGCATCAGGGCAGTGACGGGCGCGATCACAATCCGTTCGGATTCACGATGTGGCTCGCGGGTGGCGGCGTGCGCAGAGGAATGACTTTTGGCGCGACGGACGAATTCGGTTATCGCGCCGAGGCGGACAAGGTTCACGTGCATGATCTGCATGCCACCGTGCTGCACCTGCTCGGGTTCGATCACGAACGCCTGACCTATCGCCACAACGGTCGCGATTTCCGTCTGACGGATGTCGCAGGTCGCGTCGTGGGTGAAATCCTTTGAGGCCGCAGCGTCATGTTGTCGAGGTTTTCGGCATTCCTATCGGATGGAGCTGTCCGAACCAGGCTTTGGCAGGCGTGGAAAACGAAGGACATCGAAGAGGCGGCGTTGCCAATTTGGAGTGCGGCGGCTTGATGCCGCTTTGGATGCGGTGGCTCGCGAAAGGCGGGTTCGTCATTCGGGGAAGAATCACGTCCGGAGAATTCCGGCACCTTTGGGCAAGGCGACGGCATCCAAAGCTGTGTCGAGCCACAGCACTCCATAAGGCGCCCACCCCGATGCCGGTGCCACGCGAACAGTCGCGTACCAGTTTTTGTGTCGTCTCATCTTCTTCATGGCCAGCCCCTATTCACGTTGGGCCGCTCCACCGCCTGGAAGAATGGACTGGATGGTTTATGAACCGGAACGATGCAGATGGAGCGCGGAATTTATTCCGCAGAAACGTGGATCTACCAGTCGACTCCCGAGGATTCAGCCGGGTGGTTCTGAAACACGAAATGATGCCGACTCTCGACGGCATGGCAAAGCACGTGAACCCTCGTGGAAGGTGGACGCCTCTGCGGAATGAATTCCGCGCTCCTGCCGCTTCATTCGCATCGTTCGGCTTTGGAGCGGATGCGCCCTGAAACGAACCGGTAAAGAAACCGCCTCGATTTCCGCTTGCCGCAATGGGTATCACTCGGAAAGATGTCGCCCTATGAACCTTTTACGTTGGCGATTCTTTCTCGCGTTCGCGGTTGTGACTGTTGTTGTGTACCCGGGCAATGCGGCGCCAAATACGATTCGTGTTTTGACCATCGGCAACAGCTTTGCCGGGAATGCGAAGAAGTATCTTGGCAAAATTGCAGAAGCGGATCCCGAGATTCGGCTGGAAATCGGCGGTGCCGACATTGGAGGAAGTTCATTGGAAAAGCACTGGAAGCTGTCTGCGTCCGGCGAGAAACCCTACGGAGGGAAAATGAAGATTTCGTTGGTGGAAG
>CALBIE010000251.1 GCA_937893495.1 uncultured Verrucomicrobiales bacterium
GCCTGTGCATAAGAAGAATACTCGCCTGTTGACAAAATTGGTGGTATCACGGCTATTCGAACCACGTTTGAATATTGATTTAATTCATGAAATGGCTGACCCGGCAGGAGCAGACGGTTTTATTGACGGCGATATTTCTGCTGCTGGCAGGGTTGGCTGTAAAAACGTATCGGGCCGCCACAGATCCGGGGCAACCACCTGAACCAACCCAGCACTTATCGAATGCAACCGACCATTAACGTTGACGAAACGCTCGAACAGATTTTCAAGAAGGATTCTCGCTATCATCGCGATGCCTACTATTTCGTCCGCGATGCGCTGGACGTGGCGCAGAAGAGATTCAGCAAGGGCAAGCAGCAGCCCCCGCATGTCAGTGGTCAGGAATTGCTGGAAGGCATCCGGCAGCATGCCCTGGATGAATTCGGCCCGATGACGATGACGGTGTTTGAGGAATGGGGGCTTGCTCAATGCGATGACTTTGGCGCCATTGTTTTCAATATGGTTGAACACAGCCTGTTGGGCAAAACCGAAGAGGACAGCATGGAGGATTTCAAGGGCGGCTACGAGTTCTTCGATGCCTTCCGCAAGCCATTTCTGCCCAGTGGGAAGCTTCCGAAGAAGAAGAGGAAGAAAAGCGAGCCGGCGTCGTCTGAGCAGGGGAAAAATTAATCCCGCTCTCGTTTTTCCTCGTTTGCGGTCAATACAGTTTACGGCAACGACAAATCCTGCCTATATTCAGGGCCCTCAGGGGTTCGGGTTTTCGAGTGAACTTTCCCTTGGACCAATCTGAGCTACATTGGCGAGACGCCCGAAAATGCGGCTCGAAAGACAATTGCCGTTTGCGCTGACGACTCCAAATCATATGCCCCGAAAATCCGCCACTGATTCCATGCCCCCATCCACGATTGCCAATGCACCGAACGGCGTAACGCTGACAACTTTGGAGAATGGGCTGACCATTATTGTCGGCGAAGATCATAGCGCCCCGGTTGTTTCGGCTCAGGCGTGGGCGATGACTGGCAGCATCCATGAGGACAAATGGCTCGGAGCCGGACTTTCGCATGTGCTTGAGCATATGTTGTTCAAGGGCACTGAAACGCGCAAACCCGGACAAATCGATCAGGAAGTCCACGACGCGGGCGGTTACATGAACGCCTACACCAGTTTTGATCGGACGGTGTATTACATCGATGTGCCGAATGATGGCGCTACGGTCTCCATCGACATCCTTTGCGACATCATGCAGCACGCGTCGCTGCCCGAGGATGAACTGGCCAAGGAGATGGACGTCATACGCCGGGAAATTGACATGAACCAGGATGACCCGGGGCGGCGTTCCGGTCGGCGATTGTTTGAAACGGCCTACACGAAAAGTCCTTACCGCCACACCATTATCGGGTATCCCGATATTTTCAATGGGCTGAAACGCGAGGACATCGTCGGTTATTATCGCGCCCGCTATCAGCCGAACAATGTCTTCTTTGTTGTCGTGGGCGACATCCGGAAGGACGATGTGATTGCCCGGATCAGCAAGGCCTACGAGAACAACCGGGCCAAGCCGATGGCGCCGATGGTGCTTCCGGAAGAACCGCGGCAGGCGGCGTCGCGTGAACGCATCGAGGAAGCGCCCGTCGAACTGGGGCACCTCCATTTCAGTTGGCATGTGCCGGATATTCGGCACCCGGACATTGCCGTGCTGGATGTGCTTTCGACCCTGCTTGGTAGTGGGCGCAGTTCACGGCTGTATCGCGAGGTGCGCGAGAAGCAGGGCGTTGTTCACTCAGCCGATGCCTGGACCTATAGCCCGGGCCTGCCGGGCCTGTTTGGCATGAGCGCCGTGGTAGATGCGGACAAGTTTTCCGAGGCCCGGGAATCCATGCTGACTGAGATTGAAAAGCTGAAAAGCAAGGCACCGACGAAGGCGGAAGTCGCGAAATCCATCAAGCAGACCGTTTCTCACACCTATGCCGCGCGAAAAACCATGTCCGGCCAGGCGCAGGACCTTGGTTCAAGTTGGTTGGCAACGGGGGACTTGAATTTCTCAAAACGCTTTCTCGAACTGGTCCGGAAAGTGACCCCGGCAGATATCCTGCGGGTCGCGCAAACCTATTTGACGGAGGAGAATCGCACGCTTTGCGCCCTGATGCCGACTGGCAGTGTCGCCGCCGTGGTTGAAGTAACTGAGGCTGCGACGGAGACGGAGATTACCAGGATAGTTCTGGAAAACGGAATCAGGCTGCTCGTGAAGGAGGATCATCGCCTCCCGTTTGTCGAATTCCGCGTCGTGTTTCGCGGTGGTGTGCTGGCGGAGAATCCTGCCAATAGCGGCGTCACGTCCCTGATGACCAAACTGCTCCTGAAGGGAACCAAGTCCCGCAAAGCGCAGCAGATTGCCGAGGAGATCGAATCAGTTGGCGGCCATCTCGATACTTACGGCGGGAATAACAGCATTGGCGTCACGGCCGAAGTGTTGAACGAGGATTTTATGACCGGGCTGGAACTGGTCGCGGATGTCATCATGAATCCGTCCTTCCCGACGGAATCGCTGGAGCGCGAACGGCAGGTGCAACTGGCGGCCATCAAGGCGCAACGCGACGAATTACTGCCGAGCTGCTTCAAGCTGATGCGCCGCGCACTGTTCGGTCCACAGGGTTATGGGCTCGACAATCTTGGCACCGAGGCCAGTGTCGGCAAACTCACGGTGGAGGACTTGAAGCATTTGCATGCTCAACTCGCCAGCCCGAAGAATTGTGTTTTCGCCATTTACGGCGACGTAAAGGCGGACGAAGTCGAGGCAGCGGTGAAGAAGATCTTTTCCAAGTGGCGGCCGGACACGATCCCGGGCGCGCCGTACTCGGATCAATATGGCAAACTCGCGCACCGCAAACGCGTTATCGAAAGTCGCGACAAGAAACAAGCGGTTCTGGTCGTCGGCTTTCCCGGCACGGACCTGGCTGGCAGCGACCGATATGCGCTGGAATTGATTCAGGAGGCCTGCAGCGATCTGGGCTCGCGTCTGTTCACTCGGATACGTGAGCAACTGGGCCTGGCCTACTACGTCGGTGCGCAGAATTTCCTTGGCTTGATTCCCGGCTACTTTGCTTTTTACTGCGGCACTTCGCCGGAGCAGGTGACGGACGTGGAACGTGAGCTGCTCGAGGAAGCCCGTACGCTCCAACGCGATGGACTCTCAGCCGAGGAACTCAAACGAGCCAAAGCCAAAGTGATTGGGCAGCGGAAAATTGCCCGACAGGAACTCGGCGGCTACGCCATGGCGACGGCCCTGGACGAACTCTACGGACTTGGATACGAGAATCACGACAAAGAAGATGTCCGGTACGAAGCCGTAACGCTTGCGCAGGTCAAAGCCGTGGCGTTGAAATACCTGAACCCTGAAAAGTGCGTTGTTTCGGTCCTTCGGCCCTAGCCTGCGATTCTTTCAAGGTTCGGGTCGAAAGCGGAAATTTCCAGGCCCGAAGACCGACGTTTGAATCTTTCGCGGAAATGCGCATTCCGCTTGCGTTTATCTGACCCGGTGGGCTTTACTCCGCGTGCCAGGGCCCGTGGAGTGCGGACTTACGAACCCCGCCAGGGCCGGAAGGCAGCAACGGCAGTTTGCTCCACATCTGCCGCGGTGTTCCTGGCATTTTTCTTTCTTCCCCTTTTTATCCGGACCCGGTGAACAAGTCCGTAGATTTTGTCCTTCATCCTTCAACCATCATCCTTCATTCTTCACGCCGTGTCTTACCAGGTAATCGCTCGAAAATATCGGCCGCAACGCTTTGAGGATGTCGTCGGGCAGGAGCATGTCTCGCGGACGCTCTCCAACGCCATCAAATCCGGCCGCATCGCGCACGCCTATATCTTTTGCGGCCCGCGCGGCACGGGAAAGACAACGATTGCCCGAATTTTCGCCAAGTGCCTGAATGCGACCGATGGCCCACGAATTGATTTTTCGGATGACGATGATAAGTGCAAAGAAATCGCCGAGGGTCGGGCGCTGGATGTGATCGAAATCGACGGTGCCAGCAATAACGGCGTTGAGCAAGTGCGCGAACTGCGGGAAACCTGTCGGTTTGCGCCCTCTTCATCCAAATTCAAAATCTACATCATTGACGAAGTTCACATGCTTTCGACGGCGGCGTTCAATGCGTTGTTGAAGACGCTTGAGGAACCGCCGGAGCACGTCAAATTCGTCTTCGCCACGACGGATCCGGAGAAAGTCCTGGCGACCATTCTTTCGCGTTGTCAGCGGTTCGACCTGCGACGCATTCCCGCAGGATTGATCGTCAAGCACCTGAACGTGATCGCGAAGAAGGAAAAGGTCACGATTGACGACGCAGCCCTGCACGCCATCGCCCGTGGCGCGGACGGCGGGATGCGCGATGCGGAATCGACACTGGATCAGTTGATCAGCTTCTGTGGTGACAAGATTAAGGAAGAAGACGTCCTTTCGATGTTCGGATTGGCCGCGCGGGATCAGATTCTCGGGCTGGCCCGGCGCATTCTCGATGGTGACGTGGAGCATGTATTGCGCGAGTTGAACGAACTGACAAAGAGCGGCAAAGAACTCAGCCGTTTGGTGTCTGATTTACTGAATCACTTTCGCAACCTGCTCATTTATCAGGTTTCGAACGGTGACCTGGAATTGTTGGAAGTGTCGGAAGCCGAGGCCGACGCGTTGAAGGAACAGGCTCCCCTGGCACCTTCGGATTCGGTGACACGCGTGATGGAAGTTCTGACGGAGACAGAATCCCGCCTTCGCGATGCTGCGTCGAAGAAGATCATGGTGGAAGTCGGTTTACTGAAGGCGATTCAAGCGCGCAATTCCATGTCGATTGACACGGTTCTAAAGAAACTGAATGAGCTTCGAGGGGGGCAATCTCAGCCGGTTGCCGAAGCGCCATCGAGCGCCGCGAAGTCCAGACCGGTGGCCCCGGTGCCCAGCGTGTCGAATCGCTCGGAAGCGGCACCCGTCGTTAAAGACGCGCCGCCTCCTCGTTCAAGTGGCGAAATGACCGAGTTACGTGGCCAACTGACAGAGGCCGCGAGTCAGACCAAACCGAAGTCACAGCCGGTTGGCGATTTGAGCGAGATGTGGCATCAACTGGTTGAAGCGGCGGGTCGGGCAAGCCCCTTCGTACGCACCTATTTATTGGAGGCGCATCCGGTGTCTTTCGCGAAAAACGTCCTGGTGATCGGATTCGACCCCGAGTTTTCCGATCATCTGGCGCTGGTGGATAATTCCAAAAACCATGCTCTTTTGCAGACAAAATTGAAGGAACTCGGGCATGCGCGCGCGATGGTCAAGTTCATTGAAGCCGGACGGCCGGAAAATTTTGAACCACCAGTCATTGAATCAAATTCGCCTGCGGGTGAATCCAGTGCCGGCTACAAACAACCGAAGAAGGAGGATTTTGTCTTCAGCAAGGAGGACTTCAAGAACGACCCGCTTATCAAAAAGGCGCTGGAAGTGTTCAAAGGTGAGATTGTCGATATCCGGGCGTAACTGCCATCCGGGTCGGAGGGGCGGTGGTGCGGAAATTTACGTCCTTCTGGCAAAAGTCGATCTTCCAACTTCACAGCCGAGCCCCTAGTCTTTCCCCATGTCGAGCATTGGAAAACTGATGAAACAGGCTGCGAAGATGCAGCAGCAGATGGAAAAGGTGCAGGCTGATCTTGCCGCCAAAACCGTGGAGGCGACCAGCGGAGGAGGAGCGGTCAAGGCGATTGCCAAGTGCGACGGTTCGCTGGCATCCCTGAAGATTGATAAAGGCGCGGTCGATCCTGAAGACGTGGAAATGCTGGAGGATCTGGTTCTTACCGCAGTGAATTCCGCTTTGGCTCAAGCCAAGGAAATCTCGAACGCGGAGATGGGTCGTGTCACGCAAGGCATCGGAATGCCGGGCTTGATGTAGTCCGAAGCCGATGATTGGCCGCCGCCGATGGGTTGCGCGCTCGCTCTGTCATGCCGACTCTTCCTGAACCCATCACCACGTTGACGGCGGCACTGAACAAGCTGCCGGGCATTGGTCCCCGGTCGGCCGAGCGCATCGCGTTGCACATTGTTCAGGAGGAGCAGGGGAAGATTTCTCATCTTGCCCAGGCCATTCTTGATGCGCGCGAAAAGATTCAGCTCTGCGATCTTTGCGGTGGCCTCACGGAGAAACAGCCGTGTTCCATCTGCGACCATCCAAGACGGGATAATTCCGTTATCTGTGTCGTCGAGCAGCCAACGGACATTCTGAATGTCGAGAAATCCGGCGCCTACAATGGCTTATATCACGTGCTCGGTGGACGCATCTCGCCGATCAACGGGGTTGGACCCGAAGACCTGCGAATCGCGGAGCTTGAGCAGCGAACCGGTCGAGAGGCGGTTACCGAAATCATTCTTGCGCTGAGCACGGATGTCGAGGGAGACGCGACGAGTTATTACCTCGCAAAACAGTTTGCCGCCAAAGGTAAAAAAGTAAGTCAACTGGCGCATGGATTGCCGGCTGGCAGCGGACTCGAATATGCCGACGAAGTCACCTTGCGCCACGCGCTGGAGGGACGGCGGGAAATGTGAACGGTCTGATCGCGTGAGTCCGCTTCCGTTCGCCGGCAATTATCTCAATGAAACCTGAAGCCGCCATATTTGACCTCGGAAAAGTCCTGTTGGATTTTGATTACTCCATTACGGCGCGGGAACTCGCCGGATTGTGCGACGTGACGGCGGAGGAGTTGCTGCTGCGCATCGATCAATCGCATCTGCTGCTCGACTATGAGGAGGGCAAACTGACCTCTGACGAGTTTTATTCCGCCGTGTGCTCGGGCACCGGGTATCGGGGAAGCTTCGGACACTTCAGTGCCGCGTTCGCGGACATCTTCTCAGAGATTCCTCCGATGGTTGATCTCCAGCGCCAACTGAAGGCCAACGGCATTCCGTGTTTCATTTTTTCCAACACGAACGAAATCGCCATTGTTCACATTCGCCACAATTTCCCGTTCTTCGCGAACTTCGATGGTTACGTCTATTCCTATCTCGCCCGGTCGATGAAACCCGATACCCGAATCTATGAGGTTATGGAAGAAACGGCCGGCCGGCACGGTGAATCGCTGATCTACATCGACGACAAGCTCGAAAATATCGAGGCCGGACACTCGCGTGGCTGGCAGACGATTCATCACACCTCGCCGGAGACGTCTATTGCGGCCTTCCAGGCGGCTGGATTGATTTAGGTTTGCCGGGGAATCGACTACTGTCGTAGCTTCCCGTTGGAACCCTGTTTCACCATGGAAGAAAAGTACCCTGCCGGAGCGTTCATTTTACCCACCATCATTCTGGCCGGCACCTTGTGGTTCGTCGGCTCAAAGGTGAGTGATTCCTTTGCGCATCGCCCGACGGCGGAACCGGTGGTTGCCGAAACGAAATCGGATGTCGATGGCAGTGAAGCCAGACACTGGGTGACGTTCAAGCCGGTTATTGGAAATGGCGAATTTGAGCCGCGCCCCACTTCGCGGACGACGTCCCATGCGGTCGTCAACACGAACGCCATGATTCTGGGACGTGTCTTCCTCGCGGGTGTTCCCGCTCCCGAACGAACGTTGCCGCTCGATCCGGCATCGTGGAAGGAATGGAAGAAGCAATTTCCGGGACGGACGCCGATGACGCAGTTCATTCGGACGAGCAAGCTCGGTGAACTGGCCGATGTGTTGATATACCTGGAGGATGTTCCGGCGGGCGATTGGCCGAAGCCTGCGGACGATTTTCACGTTCTCATCAAGGGCTCGATTTTCGAACCATACATCGCGGCGGCTCGAACGGGACAAACGATTCGCTTCACGGTGGTGGGCAATCTCATGGATAACATTCATCCGACCCCGCGGGTGCCCGGTAATCCGGAAAAGAATCTCGCGATGCTGCCAGATTCATCTTTGAGATTCGCATGGCCAAAGCCCGAGTTGTTTCTCCGTTACAAATGCGACGTGCATCCGTGGGGTTTTGCTTATCTTTCACTCTTCGATCATCCCTTCTTCGACGTGACTGATGCCAGGGGCGCGTTCAGCATGCACTGTCCACCCGCCGGTAAGTACACGCTGGTCGTTTATCATCGGAAAGTCGGAATGGTTCGTCAGGAGTTTGAAATCCCGCGGGAGGGTGTCGTGCATCTCCGGATTACGCTGCCAGTCGATGGATTTAAGTCCACGAAGCTGGCGCAAATTCGATTGGCATTTGAACCATAGTGAGCGGCGAATCGAAACTTCGCGAAAAAACCGGTGTTGAAAAGTTGAGCCATGCCCATCAGTCCCAATTCATTTCGTCTTCAGGTGGTAATTCCGGTCGCCCTGATTGGAATCGGGTTGCTCTGGATTGCCATCGAAACAGCGCGGCAGGGAGCGGAATTACCCGAACCAGACGGCAGAGATTATCCGGCAATGCCGGAGCGACCCGCATCGAAACCGGGCAAGTCGTTGAGGCGCTTCACCAATGGAATCGCGCTGTCCGGTTTGACCAATCAGCCGATTCTGGCCCGACCCGGCCCGTCAGCGCCGATAGCCTCGGCCGCACGCAGGACGGACGTGCCTGCAGCCCAAACCGCTGTGGTCGAATCTCCAGACACAAACCCTGTGCGGGGATCGGTCCTGGATTCCAGTTTGGCGTCAGTATCCGGTATCAATACGAACTTCGTGATTTCCGGGCGAGTATTGCTGAAAGGCGCACCGCCCCCCGAACGACCGCTGCCTTTGGACCCTGTCTGCAGTGCGGCGTATCGGCGGAACAATGGTGAGCGGAAACCCACGACGAGATTCTATGAAGCCGGTCCGCGGGGCGAACTTGCGGGCGTCGTGGTCCGGCTCACCAAGGTTTCCCATCCGATAAATGGATCGCAATTTGAGCCGTTACTCATTGACCAGCGTGGCTGTGAATATCTTCCCTACGTCTCAGCGGGTCTCATTGGACAGACCATTCTGGTGCGCAATTCTGATCCAGTGCTGCACAACGTTCACCCGACGCCGGCGGTTGACGGCAATGCCGAGAAAAATCTGGCACAATTGCAGGGCAGTCCTGATTTAAAATTTGTTTTTCACCAGCCGGAAGACTTTCTTCGATTCAAATGCGATGTCCATCCCTGGATGTTCTCCTACGTGACGTTGATGGATCATCCGTTCTTTGCCACGACTGATTCTAACGGAACGTTCAGTTTCTATGGTCCATCACCGGGCACCTACACGATTCAGGCCATCCATCGTAAAGCGGGTTCGATGGAAAAGACGATTACGGTGAGTCAATCGGGAAGAGTCGAAGCGGATTTCACTCTGTCTGTCCCGTAATGCGGCTGAGCACGTTGGTGGTCGAACGTCCTTCCACGCCGGGCAGGATGACAATCTTTCCACCCTGGCTCTCCACGAGCCGTCGTTCCGGTTGATTGATCGTATCGACTGTGTAATCGCCGCCTTTCGCGTAAATATCGGGTCGGACTGTTTCCAGCAGGTGGAGCGCATCGACTTCGTTGAAAACGCATACGGCATCCACGGCGGTGAGTCCCGCGAGAACGGTTGCCCGATCACCCTCCGTGTTGATGGGGCGTCCGTTCCCCTTCAGTTCGTGCACGGAACGATCACTGTTCAGACCCACGAGGAGCATGTCGCCCTGTGCTTTCGCCGCGGCGAGGTAAATGACATGCCCGGCGTGCAGGATATCAAAACATCCGTTGGTGACGACCAGTCGCCTGCCTTCCGTTCGCAAGGCTTCTCGCCATCGGGCAACGGTGTCGAAGGGAATTATTTTGTCCTGCACGGGCATCTCCGGAAAACTCTGGCAGAGACGACAAGTCGGTATCGTCTAGAAGAAACGGATGAAGGCTTTCTCGCGGAGGCGATCTATGTATTTCTTCTGGAGCCGTTTGCGCTCTTCGCTGATCAGTGTCTTTTCGATCTCATCGCGAACCTCTTCCAGCGGGCGCATGTGCGAAATGCGTGAATCTTCCAGGCGCATAATGTAGCTGGCGTCAGGGGTATCAATCACGCCACTGGTCTGGCCTTTTTTCAATCCCAGGGCGACCAGGGCAAGCTCCTTGCGCAATACCGATTTCTCGATCCAGCCCCAGTCGCCGGCCTGGGCGCGTTGTGAGCCTTCCGAATAAATGGTGGCCATTTCCTTGAAATCCGCGCCACCGCCGATCTTGGTCAGAATTTCGGACGCCAGTTTATCCACGGCAGAATTATCCGCTCCGGCAACCTTATTGAGGACGATCATCCGCAGTCTGATCTGGTCCGGCAGTTTGTAGTCGTCCTGGTGCTCCTGATAATAGGTCTCGATCTTGAACGGCGAGATCAGCACGGCGGAGGAGACATGATGGTTCTGCATCTGCTCCACGATAAACTGCTTGCGGATCTCTGCGCGAAAGTCGGTGTAGGTCATGCCGCGCGCCTTGAGGGTTTTGATGAGGTTGGCCCGATTCCCGTATTGCTCGCGAATGCGTTCCTGCACGAAGTCTTCAATGACGCGTTCGGGCATGGCGTAGCCGGCAGTCTTGAAGTCATCCAGCATGAGTTGCCGGTCGATCAGTTGATTAAGTCCTTCTCGATAAGCTTTGAGGGCTTTTTCCTGAAAATCACTTTGGCTCGGGACAGTGCGCTTGAGAAAATCGATGGCCGGCTCGATATATTCGCGAGCCTCGTTCTCGGTGATGACGGTGTCATTGACGATCGCGACGATACCATTGAGCAGTTGGGGGGGCGCGGACCGGAGTTGACCGGCGGCGAGTCCCAGCGTCAGGCATGTCAGCAAAAATGTCCTCATAAAATATCCGCTTGATTCTAGGCGCGCGGCTGGCGAGGTCAAGCGCGGGTGGTCGTCGCGTGAGGGCGCATCTTGACACTGCCCCCGGAGCGCGTGTCGCAGACCAGCCGCAGCAGCTTCGCGAGACTGGATGGCTGGAATTCCTCTCATGCCACCGCGTTTTCCAACGTGCTGCGGCTGGTGCTTTGCACACAGCCGCGCTCCGGCCCATTTGCAATCGGGGGCAGTGCCTGGATGCGCCCGTCGCGTGATGCAAGCGGCTTGTCACGGAGAACGGCTCTGTTACCGTCCGCGCGTGTTGCGGTTTTGGACGTTTCTCGCTTTTGTTCCCGCCTGCCTGCTTTTTGGCGGATGCACGATGGATCTGGCGTATCCCGGGCGATCCCTTGTCAATCGAGTGGGTGCATCCGGGAATTCAGAGCACTATCGAGTGACCGCTTCGGCTTCGTGGCAGGTGAATCCGGTCCCGAACCAGCCCTTCGATGCCTCCGGTCTCCTGTGGTGGAAGGGGAAATTGCTCAGCGTCAACGATAAGGGCGCAAGTCTCTATGAAATCAAGTTTGCGCCCACTGAGACCTGGGCCGATTTGGCACGGGTTGATGGCCTGTTCGAACCGGATTCGCTGCGGCCTTTTGCGGGTGAAAAAGTCGGCCGCTATGATTGCGAAGGCATTGCCATGGATCGAAAGGGGCGAATCTATATCTGCGAAGAAGCCAATCGCTGGGTGTTGCGATGCGATCCGGCGACGGGCACGACCGAACGGCTGGCCATCGACTGGTCGCCGGTGATGCAGTACTTCGACGATGCGGACAAGAACGCCTCATGGGAAGGCATCGCCGTGGCGAACGACACCCTGTATCTCGCCAATGAACGCAAACGCGGGAGGATCGTTATGGTTGATTTGAGATCGAACCGGGTCACGGATTCATTCGTCGTGAAGCCGGCTGGCAGCATGGTGATAGATATCCATTACTCGGATCTCTGCTGGTTCGAGAATCATCTCTGGGTGTTGTGTCGCGAGAGCCAGACGATTCTCAAAGTGGCGCCGTCCTCAAAGAAAGTCGTCGCGGAGTTTTCGTTTCGCGATTTGGAGGAGGCCGAAGAGGTGAAATACCGGTCGCCCTTCACCGGAACAATGGAAGGGCTCGCCGTGACGCAATCGGATATCTGGCTCGTCACCGACAACAACGGCAAAGGGCGGAAGAAATATCCGGAAGATACGCGACCGACGTTGTTCAAATGTCCACGGCCGGATTTGAAAGGGCGAGGGAAGTAAATAGTTCACAGTTCTCTGTGCTCTGTGCTCTGTGCTCTGTGAACTGTGAACTGTGAACTGTGAACTGTGAACTGTGAACTGTGAACTGTG
>CALBIE010000252.1 GCA_937893495.1 uncultured Verrucomicrobiales bacterium
AGGTATGCACACGAGCAGGGGGTCGAAACGGCAAGCTGTCAGGACTATCGGTCGCTCACCGGGCGAGGTGCTGAAGGAACGTTTGCAGGTCACCGCTACTTTGTTGGCAACCACCGCCTGACTCATGAATTGGGCGTCTGCTCGACCGAGATCGAGGCAAAGTTGGAGAAGATCGAGAAACAGGCATTGTCCGTCGTCATCGTCGGCCACAAGCCGCACGACGAGTGCCCCGGCGAGGTGCTGGGTATCATCGCGGTGGGAGACGCGATCCGCCCGGAAGCGGCTCCCGCCATCGTCCGATTGCGCGAGGCCGGAGTGCGCCGGATTCTCATGCTCAGCGGTGACAACCAGCGAACGGTGGATGCCATCGCCCGCGCGGCGGGAATCGACGAGGCTCGCGGCGACCTGTTGCCGGAACAAAAAATTGAGCAGATTGAGCGCCTCAAGAAACAGTACTTACACGTGGGAATGATCGGCGACGGAGTCAACGATGCTCCGGCCATGGCGGCGGCCCATGTCGGGATTGCGATGGGCGCTGCGGGCACGGATACGGCGTTGGAAACGGCCGATATCGCCCTCATGCAGGATGACCTGGGCAAGGTGGCTGACGCGATCCGCCTCGGCCGGCGAACCCTGCGAATCATTCAGACCAATATCGCCTTTGCACTCGGGGTCAAGGCGGTGTTTCTCGGTCTCGCCATCATCGGATACGCAAGTCTCTGGCTGGCAATTCTCGCGGACACCGGGGCCACCCTGGTGGTCATCGCCAATTCACTGCGGCTCCTCAAGGCTCGTGATGTTGTAATGCGCAATGGCGGAGTTTGATCAATGGGCCGTCGTCAAAGACGCAAGCGCGAAGATATGCGCACGCGAATGACCCAACGCCACTGGCTGATTGTCGTGGTAATGATTGGCGCACTAATCGTTCTTGGAAACCTTCTTGTGCTGCAATTCGATTTGGAACTCGGCGCCCACGAAGGCCACGCGGAGCATCGGCATGATCATTGAACGGTGGTCATTCGACTGAGGTGCTGCGTTCGAGAACCAACCCATTGGCAGCAGCCGAGGTGACGAGCCTAATTCTTTTGGGGAATGCCGATTGTGATCGGAGCCTCCTTACGTCGGCTGCTACGCAAAGGGGTTTTCAACGCCGTGGCGGCTCAACAACTTCAAGAACTCGCTAAAGTCTTGGGGGAGTTTTTCCATCTGGATAATGTGTCCTTCTCAGAATCTCGACGAGTTCAAGGCGTTCCAAGGGCGTCATGGCTTTGCTGTTCCGTCGGTCTGCGGCCTCTGCCTCCGCATGGCTTCCGAAGGTCTGCAACGTTTTTTGCATGACGTGATGATACAGGGGCAAATCGAGATTCGCAACCCACGTCGTACAAGCCGCTATCGCAGCGGCATTGGGGGCGTGCCAAACCCGGTCAGTTGCGCCCAGAGCAGGTGGGTGTGCCGAAAGGTGTCGAGATGGATGCCAGGCAAAACGTAGCGCAGGCTTAAACCCCGACACGGGTGTCGGTGGCAAGCCTTCACGGCGGCGTCTCAAGTCTTGAACGTCTTCGAATTGTCCGAGAGCTTTGGTTGCCAGCTGGATGCCCGATGCAGGCGGGACGCCTGCGCTACGGCGGTTGATTTCGCTGAAATGGATTTTCGTTTTTATATTAAGATCCCCAGTTTCTTAAGGCCAAACATCATCCCGAGATAGCAGATTACAGTGATCGCCGTCGCGATGCCGAGGCTGGCGCTGAAGGATTTGTCGCTTTCCAGCATTCGGGGGAAAATCCAGAACAACGGCAGCGACGGCAGCACCAGCCAGAAGATCCCGCGCGACATGTCAGCCAGCTTTGTGCGGTCACCCGTCTCGGCGTAAATCCAGACGAACGCCAGCAGGGACGTGATGGGCAGCGACGCCACCAGTGCCGCGATGAGCGAACTCCGTTTGGCGGTCTCGGATACAACGACGATGATGCCGGCGGACACGAACAGTTTGATCAGGTAATAGGTCATGTTGATTGTGGCGTGGCGGAGCTGATTGAGCGGCTGACGCAATTGAGCCGGGTGAACCGTTCGATACGGACCACGTCGCCGGGCCACGGCGAGTCGAAGAACCCGGACGCAGTATTCGACAGGTTTGCCGGCCACCATCGGGCAGTCACTTCGTCTTGAGGCCGGCCCGAAGCGCGGCGATGGCCACATCCATTTTCTTCACGTTCGCTTCGGTGGCCTTCTGCGCTCGCGCCGCGCCGGACTTGTCGATGTCGGCGGCAAGCTTCGTGATTTCCTTCGAGCCGGCTTCGGCGCTGGCCTTGCTCGCGGCCGGAACTTTGGCGGGCAGCGCCTTCACGAGATCGCGGATGGCAAAGGCGTGGTCGTGGGCTTCTCCAAGGTCTTTCTTGGCCACGACGCTGGCCAGCTTGCCTTGCTGTTTGTGGATTTTCTTCCAAATCAACTCCACGGTCGCGGGGACTTTCGTGAAATGACTGTGGCCGCCGCGCTCCTTCTTGGCGGGTTTCCTGCCCGCGGGTTCCTCCGCCTGGCTTTGATTCGCGGTGAAGGCGATAAAGGCGGAGATGCCCATCGCGAGGAGTGCTGTCTTTTTCATAGGTGTATTTTGTTTTTGTGGTCGGAAACTATTTCTGGTTGCTCAGCGAAGTTTCCGGAGTTGAGTTCGCGCCGGGCTCCGATCCGGGGTCGCGATTGCGGTCCATGTTTTCGTGAAGATGATAGTGCTCATCCTTGTTCAGCGGAAAATCATCGGTGAACTGCGAGTGCTGGTAGCCATGCAGTTGCATCAGCAGAAGAAGCAGGCCCGCGAACATGAGCGCCGCATTCGCCACTTTGCTGAATTTAATGAACGAAGGCGTCTTGCGCCAACCCGCCAGAACAATCCACATGCCGGACAGCGCCAGTAATTGGCCCAGTTCCACGCCGAGATTAAAGGAAAGAATTCGCAGTACCAGTCCGTCGTGACCGAGCGGCAGTTGTTGCAGACGGGTGGACAGACCGAAGCCGTGGATCAACCCGAACAGCGTCACTGCGACGAGCAGATTGGGAGACTGGATGCCGATGTATTGCCTGAACCCGTCAAGGTTGTCGAAGGCCTTGTAGCAGACGGTCAGCGCGATCACGGCATCAACCAGATAATAGTTGGCCCTGACGTGGAGCAGCGTCGCGAAAATCAGGGTGACGCAATGCCCCAGCGTGAAGGCGGTGATGAACTTCACGATGTCGCCGAAACGCGTCAGGAAAAACATTACGCCGAACAGGAACAGGAGGTGGTCGTAGCCGGTCAGCATGTGGGTCGCGCCAAGCAGGATGTATTCGAGGTAGCCGCCCTCCAGAATGCCGTGCTTGTCCGCGTCGGAGATTCCGTGCGCCGAAGCGGTCAGGGTTGCGAGCAGGAAGGTGGCAATGATAGCGATGGTTTTCATGGGTTTCTGTTTCGTTTCAGAGGGAGGTTGAAGATGGGAGGTCCGGTGTCGGTTCTTCCTCCGTCTTTCGATGAAACATCCGATAGAGCCCCGGCAGGACCAGCAGGGTCAGGATGGTGGAGGAAATAATACCGCCGATAACCACGGTGGCCAGCGGCCGTTGGACCTCAGCACCGGTGCCGGTGGCGAGCGCCATCGGGACGAAGCCGAGCGACGCGACCAACGCCGTCATTAAGACGGGGCGCAAGCGCGTGAGCGAGCCTTCCGTGATGGCCTCTTCGAGGGGTTTGCCTTCCTCCCGCAATTTGTTGATGAAGGAAATCATCACCATGCCATTGAGCACGGCGACGCCGGAGAGGGCGATAAAGCCGACTCCCGCCGAAATGGACAATGGGATGTCGCGCAGCCAGAGGGCGGCAACACCTCCCGTCAGTGCCAGCGGCACGCCGGAGAAGACCAGCAATGTGTCTTTGACCGTTCCAAACGTCATGAACAGTAGCGTGAAAATCAACAGCAGCGCGATGGGGACGACAATCTGCAGCCGTTTTGTTGCGGATATCAGTTGCTCGAACTGACCGCCCCAGGCAATCCAGTAGCCCGCCGGAATCTTAATCTTTGCGTCAATTACCTGCTGCGCTTCCGCCACGAATGAGCCGAGATCACGCCCCCGGACATTGGCCGTCACGACGATGCGACGCTTGCCGTTCTCGCGGTTAATCATGTTCGGTCCAAGAGCGATGGAGATATCGGCCACCTCGCCCAGCGGAATGTATGCCTGCGAAGCGTGAACTCCAGGCGCCCGATTGGAAATGCGAGTCAGGGCCGCAGTGTCATTTCCGCTGGCTTCCAGCTTTGGTAGCGGCACGGGCAGGTGCTCCAGGGCACCAATGTCCGTGCGTCGGTTTTCGGGCAGTCGCATAATGATTTCAAAACGCCTGTCGCCCTCGAAAACTTCTCCAGCGGCCTTGCCGCCAAGGGCGATTTCAATCACTTCCTGAAGCACGGCAATGCTCAGGCCGTAGCGGGCAAGGGCTTCGCGTTTTGGCGTAATACTCATGAGTGGCAAGCCGGTGGTCTGCTCCAGCTTTACGTCGGACGCGCCGGGGATGGTCTTCATCTCCGTTTCGATTTGCTTGCCGAATTCCTGCAACACTTCCATATCCTCGCCAAACAGTTTTACGGCCACATCGCTGCGTACGCCGGCAATGAGTTCATTGAAGCGCATCTGAATCGGTTGGGTGAACTCGTAATTGTTGCCGGGAATTTCCTTCACCGCCGTTTCCAGTTCCGCGACCAGTTGCGCCTTGGTCTTTTTCGGATCGGGCCATTCCTTGCGCGGCTTCATGATGATGAACCCGTCGGCGACGCTGGGGGGCATGGGATCGGTCGCGATTTCCGCCGTGCCCATTTTGGCGAAGACGATTTTCACTTCCGGGAATTTTCCGAGCCGCCGCTCCAGCGCGTGCTGCATCTCAATGGCCTGTGTCAGGCTCGTGCCGGGGATGCGCAGTGCGTGCATCGCCACGTCGCCTTCGTCCAGGCTCGGAATAAACTCCGTGCCCATGCGGGAGGCAACGATGCCGCTGATGACCACCAATACGACGGCCGCGAGCGCCGCCGCTCCTCGAAAGTGCAGGCTGAATTTCAAAATCGGCACGTAAAGCACCTTTGCGGCCCGCATCAGAATGTTCTCTTTCTCGGAGATATTCCCGGTGAGAAACAGGGCGATGGCGGCGGGGATGAACGTCGCCGAAAAAATCATCGCGCCCGCCAGTGCCATGATGACGGTGTATGCCATCGGGTGAAACATTTTGCCCTCGACGCCGCTCAGACTCAGGATGGGCAGATAGACCACCATGATGATGAAGACACCAAAGAAGCTGGGGCGGACGACCTCTCTGGTGGCGTCCCGGACGAGCTCGAAGCGTTCCGGGCGGGTAAGCAGGCGTTTCAGTTTGTGCTGTTCCCCACCCAGGCGGCGGATGCAGTTCTCCACGATAATGACCGCGCCGTCCACGATGAGGCCGAAGTCCAGCGCACCGAGGCTCATCAGATTGCCGCTGATTTTTGAGCCGACCATGCCGGTGATGGTAAAGAGCATCGAGAGCGGAATGACCAGCGCGGTGACGATCGCCGCCCGGATGTTGCCGAGTAACAGGAACAGAATCACGACGACGAGCACGGCACCCTCAAACAAATTGTTCTTTACGGTCTGAATCGCGGCGTTGACCAGGTCCGTGCGGTTGTAAACGGTCCGGGCCACGATGCCCTCCGGCAAGGACTTGTTGATCGCCTCCATCCTGTTATGCACGCGTACCGAAACGCTGCGGCTGTTTTCGCCGATGAGCATGAATACCGTGCCGAGAACGGCTTCCTTTCCGTTTTGTGTCGCCGCACCATTGCGAAGTTCCTTGCCCAGGAAGACGTCGGCGACGTCGTGGATGCGCACCGAAACTCCATCGCGATTGCCCACGGCAATCTTTTCGATGTCCTCGATGCCCGCAACCTGTCCCGGACTGCGAATGAGATATTGTTCGCCGTTCCGCTCGATGTAACCCGCGCCGACGTTGGCGTTGTTGTCGGCCAGCGCCGTCATGAGGTCGCGGAAGGTGAAACCGTAAGCGCGCAGTTTGTCGGGATACGGCGTGACGTGATACTGCTTCACAAAGCCCCCGATGGAGTTGACGTCAATGACGCCGGGCACGTTGCGCAACTGGGGCTTGATGATCCAATCCTGGACGGTGCGCAGGTCGGTCGGCGTGATTTCACTGCCATCAGCATTCCGCGCTCCAGCTTCGGCTTCGACGTTGAACATATAGATTTCGCCGAGGCCCGTGGTGATGGGGCCCATACTCGGCTCGACGCCAGGCGGCAGTTTGCCTTTGACCTCCTGGATGCGTTCGTTGATCAACTGTCGGGCGAAGTAAATGTCCGTGCCATCCTTGAAGACGACGGTTACTTGCGAGAGGCCATAGCGGGAAAGGGAACGAGTGTATTCGAGAAGAGGCAATCCCCCCATCGCAGTTTCGATGGGGAAAGTGACGCGCTGCTCCGATTCCAGGGGAGAATAACCCGGAGCGGCGGTGTTGATCTGCACCTGGACATTGGTGATGTCTGGCACGGCGTCAATCGTGAGGCGCTGGTAATTGTAGATGCCCAGCGCGGCGATTGCCGCCGTGGCGACGAGGATGAGCCAGCGCTGGCGGATAGAAAAATTGATAATGAGATTTAACATCGGAAGATTTTAGTGTGAGTGGTTGTGAAGTCCCTGATAGCCGTGAATAATCAGATAGCCGCCAATCACAACCAAGAGAACGACGGACAGGTAAGGCAGGCGCGGCGCCCATTTGCGAAACACGCTGAACCGGCGGGTAGCCTGCCCAGCGCTCCAGGCTGCCCCGGCTCCCACGCCCACCAGGGTGACGGCAAGGCCAATGCTGAAGGCCACGACCAGGGCGAACCCCAGAATGGCGCGATTCGCCTGCAATGAAAGCAACGCGACGGTGATGGCACCCGGACACGGGATCAGGCCGCCGGTCAGCCCGAACAGAACGATTTGCCCCGTGGTCACTGTCCGCCCCGAAAACCTCCGGCGGATGTCGTCCGCATGGGCTCGCGCATGGGCATCGTCTTCATCCAGATCGTCGAGATTTGCGCCGTGTGAATGGTCGTGCGAATGGTCGTGCGAATGGTCGTGTGAATGGTCGTGTGAATGGTCGTGTGAATGGTCGTGTGAATGGTCGTGTGAATGATCGTGCGAATGATCGTGCGAATGATCGTGCGAATGATCGCCGTCGGCATGCTGATTGTCGCGAGTGATTCGCCAGGCCATCCAGAGCGAAAGGAGGATTACGATTACCCCGGAGGCCATCTGCATCCAGGGCTCGATGTTTTCCGCCTTGATTTGTTCCTTGAACAGGAGGGTCAAGGCCACGATGACCCAGATGATCACCGTGTGCGAAAAGGTGGCGGCCAAACCCAGCAGGACGGCTTGCTTGACGGTACCCCGGACGGCGATGATGAACGCCGCCATCATCGTTTTGGAATGTCCGGGTTCGAGACCATGCAAGGCCCCCAGAACGATGGCCGTCGGAAAATACAGCCAACCGTTGGTCAGCAGTTGAGCGGAATTGATTTCAGCAATCATGCGAGAACCGTTCAATGGTCGTGGGAAGCTCCCGATTTCAAAATGTCGGCCTTAACGAGGAAGCTGCCCTCGGCGGCGTAGGTCTGTCCCGGCTTAAGACCCGAAAGGATTTCGATGTGTTGGCTGTCGCGACGACCGGTTTCGATGACGGTCGGTTCAAAGAAGTTGCCCTCTTTGAGAAAGACAACCTGCCAGTCCCGAAACGTTTGCACGGCGCTCAATGGAACGGCAACCGCCGCTTCTGTCTCGCCCGTTGTTACCTTGGCGCGAACCGTCAGCCCCGGTCGCCAGGCTCCCTCCGGATTGGGCAACACCACTCGGGCGAGGGCCGATCGAGATGTTTCGGAGAGGATCGGGCTGATATAGGAAATTTCGCTGTCCATGTTGAGGTCGAGAGCGACCGCTGACACGGTCGTCCGGGCACCGACAGGTGCCTGACTCAAATCCCGCTGATACAACGTCAACTCCACCCAGACTGTGGACAGATCGGCCACTCGGAAGATTTGATCGCTCGCGCTAACGGTTTGCCCCAGGACCAGCGACCGTTCGATGACCGTTCCAGCGAGCGGAGCCCGAATCTCGAAACGGGCGAGCGCGTCAACATCGTAGCCCGGCTGCGGGCCGGTTCCGCCGGTGGGCGAATTTGTCGCTTGATTGAAGGAATCCAACTCCGTTCCAGACAAGCCGAGAGCGGACAGTTTTTGACGTGCGGTTTGACCGCGAATTCGCGCTTCATCCAGAGCCAACCGGGCGGCGAGGTAATCCTGTTCCGGTGAAATCTTCTTCTTCCAGAGCGTCTGCTCGCGCTGGAATGTCTTCCCGGCCAGATCCACCCGGCGTAGCGATTCCAGATAATCTCCTCGTGCGCCCGCGAGTTCGCGGTTCTCGATCACGGCCATGACCTCTCCGCGAATGACCTTGTCTCCGGTGCTCTTCCGCACGTCGATGACCACACCGTCGAACCGGGGTGTTACCGCCGCTGTTCGTTCCGGATTAAGGCGCACTTCGCCCGGCAGATTCAGTTCCCCGCGAATTCGCGCGGGCCCGGCCGTGGCAATGACGATGCCGCCGGACTTCATTGCCTCCGGTTTGATCTCTGTTCGAAACTCGGGCGATCCATAGTTCCATTTGTAGGACTTGCCCAGGTGGGATGCGGTGATGCTGACGTCGAAGGAATGCGGTTCATAAACCTCCAGGTTGCTCAACAGATACTCGCCCTGAGCGCGGAACTGATGCTGATCAACCCGTCCACCCAGCCGATTGAGCGTGATGTTCACGGTCACCGACGCGGGATCAATCGGCCGGCCATCCTGGGTGGCATACACGCGGAACTCGGGCGGCACGCCTCGCTCAAAGATGCTCACTTCGAGGGCGAAGTTTCCATCGCGCAGCATTCGGCCACGATGCGGCCCTTTCTCCACTTCTTCCTCCGCCGGTTCGCCCGGCCCGCCGTGGGCCGCCCCCGCCATTTGCGGTTTGAGGTTCTTCAAAGCAAATGTGGTTGCGCCGACGCCCAGCGCCAATGTGACAAGTATGGCCAGCCATTGTTTCGTTTTCATAAATTGAATCAGTTGTCGTGAATTAATCGGTTCAGGGTTGGGGTAATGGAGGGGTCGCGGCTTCGCCGGCCAGGCGCTCCAGCTCCACCATCGCCAGACGAGCGGAGAGTAGAGCCAGCAGTCGCCGTTCACGGGCCCGGAACAGGGCGCGTTGCGCCTCCAATAGATCAAGGTACCCAAACTTGCCGGAGCGGTAGCCTTCCGAGATGGCCTGCATCGTCTCTTCGGCCACGGGCAACACATCGGATGCCAGGGTGTCCGCCTCGAAACGAGCTGACATCAAGCGTTGATAAACCACCCGAAGTTCGGTCAGTGCCCGAGCTTCGGCACCCTTGGTCTGAACCTTTGTTTCCTGAGCCCGCTGACGAGCCGCCGCGCGGTCGCCTTGCTTCCGGTCAAATACATTCAGCGGAATTGAAAAGCCCACAACGAGTCCTCTGTCATTGGGGCCACTGAGTTCCCGGATGCCGCCAATCAAGGTCAGGTCCGGCGACCGACGTGCTTCGGCCAGCGCCACTTCGGCATGGCGTTCGGCAAGGGCTGCCATCCAGCGACGCAACTCAGGACTCTTCGAAACCTTTTCCGTCAGGTCCGCTTCCGATGGCACCGTCGGCAATTCCATCAAGTCGCCGCCTGCTTGCGCGAGGCGGGGTGCGCCGCCAC